>JADZBW010000173.1 GCA_020851885.1 Fimbriimonadaceae bacterium
AATGATCATGGGAGGGTTAATCGTACCACGGGGCCAAGCCCGGCCAGGGCTGGGGAAAAGGCGTGGAAGGTCGGGGAGTTCCTAGTTCAGATCCCACATATAGGCACTGGAATCTTGAATGATTCCCTGCCAGTTTTCTCTCACAACGCATCCCGCCGAAAGTAGGCCGCTGGAGATCGAAGCGGCGCTGCCATCCACCCGGATGATGTTCATTTTATTGCGGTGCCAGGGCCATGCGGAACCATAAAGGTAAGGGGATTCCTTATCTTCGATCCAGCCGTTGCTTGCCGCATAAATGACATTGTTGTTTCCGATCGAGAACGTATCGATTCGGACGCCGCCCGAGTAAGCGAACCGGCATGGCGGAACCACGAGCCAGCTTCCACCGCCATAGGGGACACCGCCAGAGGTCCTGCCCCAGACTGAATCGGCGAAGAATAGCGTCCTCGACGGTTCTTGAACCATCGTGCTTGCCCTTGGATCGGCTCGCCACCTGCCATCCAATCCTCGGTAGACGGGTGCCAGATAGGCATAGTTATAGCCAGCGTTGACGCGGAGGGAGGCCGAGTAATACCTCGAATAAGTGTCGCCGGGAACAAGGTCTTGATCGAAGGTCGTCTCGGCAGAGGGACGCTGTCCGTAGTCCGATGGGCAGATGAAGACGTTAAAGGAGCGAGCGTAGGGGAGGGCGAGCTGGACCCAAGTGCGGTCGTTCGTCGAATTGGCGGGCGCGGATGGCTTGTGGTTCACGGGCATGAAGCGGTCATCCCAATCGGAGATGTAAAGCGACGACGCCAAGTGAACCTGCTTGAAATTGGAGAGGCACGTTGCCTTGTAGGCGGCGTTTTTCGCTGACAGGAAGACAGGGAACATCACACTCGCCAATATCGAAATAATGGCAAGCACGACCAGCAGTTCAGGCAATGTGAATGCGAGCTTTTTTCGTATCACAAGAAAACTCGAAATCAATTCATTATAGCAATACGTCTATCGTCTGACAAGATATACGCGTCGACGACGCCGGTACTGCGAAAACCCAGTCTTGAATACCAGGCGACCAATTGTTCCTCGCACTGCAGGGTGACGACTCGACCTTGCTCGAAAGCCAGGCGTTGAATCTCCGATACGATTCCGGTGCCCCAGCCTCGCCCTTGGTATTGCGGGCGGACACAAAGATTGAACAGGCCGACCAGATTTCCATGTGGAACCAACATGTGGGCTGCAACCAACTCATTCTGCGGGCGGACACCATAGAGCTCGAGTTCGATCGCTCCGATGGTTGCATCGACCACTCGACGACGAAAGAGGCTGGACTGCTTGGCGAAGAACTGGGAGCCCATAAACGTGGCCGCTTCGGTGCGGGCACTGATTCCGACTGCCATCTCGTAGGGCACGGGATCGAACTGCGGTGGACCGTCGGAGACCATCTGCTGAAGCGTGAAGGCAATTTTGAATCCGGAGCGCGTGAGGATTTCGTGCCGCACTTCACGGCGGGCAGGTGAGTCGCCCGGGGCGGAATAGACATTGAATGAGTTGCGACTTAGGGCTAGGTCTTGGATTTGATTGGCCGTCCAAGGATCGAGTTTGAGCCGGGCCGCGAAGTTGCAGATCGGATGGTCCTCGCTGCCATAGCATCCCTCAAAGCCGGGCTCCTGCAAGTGAGTCGTGCCTGCCGTGGCCAATCCTAGCGCCAAGTAGGTTCGGATTTGCAGTTCCGAAGCCGCGAGGGATAAGTCGTCGGTCGTCAAAGTACTCGACTCCAAAAGATGGCGGCGCCAACGCGCTTCGTTCCTATGGAAGCGCCTATCGAGAGGCCGGCAGAGACCCGATAGCCAAGAAAGAGTTGGGGCCCTCGGGGAGTGATGAGGCCCGTTCCCATCCAGTCGCCGCTTCGGTTGGACTTCCAGAGATCGATACCGACGCCGATGTCCATCCCATTGGAGGTACTCCCTTCGACGCCGATTCGGAGGGTGGGAACGAAGATTCGCTTCGGCGCCACGTAAGCGTTTCCGCCAAATTCTGCCTGGAAATAGTTGGCGACCTCTTTGAGAATGCGAGACTGGACGAAGATTCCTCCGTAGTGCCCGGTCTCCAGCCAAAGAACCTTTGGATGTTCAAAAGACCCAATGAGGGCATCCGTCGCCGAAGTGGGGATGACGGTGTCGAATCGCCCGCCAATGATAAATGGCTGATCGGACTTTCTGGTCCCTATGTAGGTGAGGGGCTCCACTTCGGCCAGCTCGAATCGGAGACGATTCTCGGTGAAACCGCGGCGCCGCAACGCGTCCCGGGCCTCGACCAACAAGGAGCTACTCCAGAGGATTTGAGCCAGGTCCATTCCTCCGAGGACGAATGCAGCTCGGGAAAATCGGGATTCCGTGCCGTAAGCCAAGCTCGCCACGAGGGCGCCAAGACTTGTGCCGGAAATGCCGATTCTCGATCCATCGAACTCGCTTCGACTGGCAATAAAGTCGACGGTGCGCTTAACATCCCGAACGGCTTGGGTCATCGTGGCTCGCAATGCCGCTGGATCCGGTTGGATCGCCAGTTCGCCTGAGCGCTTGCCGGGTGGCGTGCGCCCCAAGTGATAGGGGAGGGCCATGATGACGGAAGCGATTCCCCTCCGAGCCAATTGGCCGGCTAGAGACCGCTCGACTTTGAGATCGCGCGCTCCCCAAAAATGGAGGATCAGGACAACCGGATGCGGTGCGGATCCAAGAGTTGGCACGAAGGCACGGACCGGGACGACGTTGTTTTCCGGCACGGGGCTTGTGTCGGGCGACGGAAAACTGACCGAATATTCGCGGGAACTGTCCGTCTCACTGACCAATTTCCAAGGCTCGAAGATGAGCGGAGGGACGGGTTGCCTCAGGTCGACCGGCGATGTCGACTGGGCCTGCAAATTCGCGGTAACCGCAATCGCTAACGCTATGACTAACCCGGATCGACGTTGAAGCACGAATACGTTTTACTCGCAATTCAGTGAAAGTGCACCCTCAATCCACTCAGGAACGTCCCGGTACACTCGCGATCACGCCATGATTCCGATTCGCGACAACCGCCAAGACGAAGGGATTCCTATCGTCACGTGGACGTTGATCGCGCTGAACTGCATCCTCTTTGTCTGGGATCGCCAAGGCAAGGTATTCGCCGGCAACATCGTCTTTTCCGACCTTGCCATGCGACCCAGCGAGGTGGTGGCCGCCATCCGTGGCGCAGGCAATGGATTCGACATCGTGAAGATGTTTACGTCGATGTTTCTCCATGGGAACCTCATCCATCTCTTTGGAAATCTCGTCTTTCTCTTGGTTTTTGGCCATGGCGTGGAGCGTGCCTTCGGGCCACTCCGATACATGATCTACTTTCTCTTTTGGGGGTTGATGGCTTCTGCGGCGCACATCTTCGTCAATCCCGAATCCAATGCCCAGGTCCTTGGCGCGTCGGGTGCGATTGGCGGCGTCTTGGGCTGCTACTTCCTGCTTTACCCGGCAAACAAGATCGAAATCTGGATTCCATTCCTCTTCTCGTTCGTTGTGGTGAGCGCGTGGGTCTTGCTGGGAATTTGGTTCCTCTATCAGATCCTGATCCCGCAAAACGGAGTTGCCAATTGGGCCCACGCTGGAGGGTTTCTTGCTGGCATGCTGACCGTCCTCATTGCCGGTGGACGGCAGAAGATCCTCAGGGGGCTTTCACCGGAGGACGCTGACAACAACGAGGCTTAATCGCTTCGTTACGTCGCCGCCATTGTCAGGAACGGCTACAATCCAACGTCAAGCCGCATGACACGTCCTGTCCTACCCGTATGGCTCCTTCCCTGCGTCGCGCTCACCGCGCTACTGTCGGGCTATTCGATTCTCACCCGGCATCAAGTTGAGTCTCGCAACAAAGCGGTGACCCTTGCCATCGAATATGAAAGTGTGGAAGCCTTGGCTTCGGCAACCGGTCGGCCGATCGATGAATCGCTCCGAAACCTCAAAGCGCAGGGCCTGGGTGCGATCGTGCTTAGCGAGGAAACGATAGGAGAGCTCGTTTCAGAAGGGTACGGAACGGTTTCCGGCAACGAAATTGTCCTTCGCCAAGACCGGGTCATGAGTTCTGAGAAGGCGATGGAGGCGCTACAGACTCGAGTCGAAAGGGGCCTGAAAAACCGCTTCCAAGGCGCCAAGATCGTGCAGGGTAAGGAGTCCGGCGAACGAGCCACGCGAGTCGAGTTTGCGAGCCCTTCGCTCATTCGTCAAACCTCGATCGGAATCAATCCGAGCATCGCTCAAGCGGTCAAAACGTCCGGCTTGCAGATTATCTGCCGAATGTCGAACCCCGTCGGGGTGACCTCCGAATACGTTAGGCAAACCTTGAAGTGGGCCAATGATCTCGGCGCGACGGCGTTTCTGCCGCAAGGTGATCAGGTCCTTGGACGACGTGATTCGTTAGACGATACCGTCGCGACCCTGAAGTCGCTGAACATGCTGTACGCATCCCCTGAATTCACCAAGATTGGCGGAGATGCGAACCTGATCGGCGCTGCGCCCGAGTTGGTCGTCCGGCTTCACTCCGCCCAATCGGCCGAGTTGGACAAGATGCCGCTCGAAGAAGTTGTCGAACGCTACTCGAAAGCCGCCCGCGAGCGCAACATGCGGATCCTGCTGATCAGACCCGTTACCTTTGCTTCGGCAGATCCATTGCACTCGTTCGCCGATCTCCTGCGAGATATTAATCGGGCCATACGCAACGAAGGTGGCGACATGGGCCCGGCGAAACCCTTTGAGGCCCCAGCGCTTCCCAGTTTCTTGTTGGGTTTGATCGCGCTTTCCCTGACGCCGATCGCCTTCTTCGTTGGAGAGGGCCTGACTGGCCGCCGAATATTTTCCATTGCCCTTGCCGCCTTGTTCCTTCTCTTGGGCCTCGCCACCCTTGCTGGTTCGGGGCGTTCTTTTGCCGCATTGGGCGCCTCGCTCCTACTCCCGATCGCAGCATTCCTGGTTCTCGATGCTCGTCGAGGAAAGCACCTCCTCCTTGAATTCCTCATCGTGTTTGCGATCAGTCTGGTCGGCGGTTTGGCGGTGGCAGGACTGTTGAATGGCCTCCCTTACTTCATCAGGGCTCAGGAGTTCCGCGGTGTGAAGATCGCCGTGTTCCTGCCCATCATCGTTGCCGCCTGGTACTTTGCCGCGCGATTCGTCGATATTCGTGGCGCTTTGCGAAACCCGATTAACTGGGGCGCCGCCTTCCTTGCCCTTTTCGTTCTGATTGCCCTCGTCTTTATGAACAGTCGCACCGGAAATGACAATCCGGCAGGGGTCAGCGACCTCGAACTGCGATTCCGCAGCATCCTCGACACCATCCTCATGGTTCGGCCGCGAACGAAGTCCTTCCTGATCGGCCACCCGTTGATGATCGTGGGTATTGGCTTACTGCTCCAGCATCGGTCTCGCACCGATTCCAAGCTGGGCCCTTGGGCAGCTCTGTTCCTTGCGGGAGGGATGATCGGCCAAACGGATGTCGTCAACACGCTCTGCCATTTGCACACGCCCGTATCGCTCAGCTTGCTGAGAAACGTCGTGGGGTTGGTCCCTGGGTGTATTATCGGTGTCGTAATTTGGGCGCTCGTTCAGCGCGCGGTTCGGAAAGGCGAGGGGGAGAATTAATGGCAAACTTGCTCTTGGCGGGATATTTCGGTGCGGGCAACCTGGGCGACGATTCCATCTTGCTGGGATTCGTTCACGGGCTTGGGTCCACCGCGCACAACATCACCGTCATGAGCGGGAATCCGGACGAAACTTTCCGGAACTATGGCTTGAGAGGTATCGACCGGCGGGATATGCAGGCCTATCGGAAAGCGATCGAAGAATGCGATGCCTTGGTGTTTCCCGGCGGAAGCATCTTCCAGGATTCCAGCAGCGTGCGCAGCGTCGCTTTCTACGGCCAACTCGTCAAGCTCGCCAAGACCGCGGGAAAGAAGGTTGCTTTGCTGGCCCAAGGTGTGGGCCCCTTGACGACGTTCTTCGGCAAACGATGGGCGGCATCGGCGTTCAATATGGCGGACTTGGTGACCGTTCGCGATCCAAGCTCGGTGACGGTGCTCCAGAGTTTGGGAGTGCGAAGGCCCATTCGAGTGACGGCCGATATGGCGTTCTTGTTGCCCCAACCTCCTGAAAGCGATTCTGGTGGATTCGGCGTCGCCGGCATGAAAGCAGTCGGGATCTCCGTCCGGCCCCACGGGAAGAAGGACGAAGTCCCCAAGCTCTTCGGCGAATTCGCGCGATTGCTCTTCAGTGCGCAGATCATGCCCGTCTTCCTCGAGATGGACAAGACGATGGACGGCCCGTTGATTCACGAAATCAGCAAGGCTCAGGGCGGCAAGATCCCGGATATGCGGAAGATGCAGACCCCGATGCAGGTTCAGCAGCGGATGTCGCGCCTAGAGGCAGTCGTCGCGATGCGACTCCATGCGGGAATTTTGGCCGCCACCGTGGGAGTCCCCCCATTCATGGTGAGCTATGACCCGAAAGTGGTGGCTTTCTCCAAGCTTCTGGAAATCCAATCGGCTCCAAATGTCAGCGATCTGACACCTCAGCGACTCTTCGATTCCTTCATGCAATTTATGAAAGATCGTGACAAGAACGCGCGCATCATGGATCGTCGGCGTGAGGAATTGATCAAGTTAGCAGGCATGAACATAGATATCCTTGAGGAGATCTTGCCAACTGCGGCTAAAATATGAGTTCCAAATAGGGCGACGAACACCAATGCTCGACTGGCCCGTCTGAACTCTTGAACATGGGATTCTCCCGCGGAACGTCCATCGCAGCTTTGCTCACCGTGACTGGTGCGGCACACGCTTCGATGCCTCCGGTTTACGATTGGCTTCGAAATGCGGTGTTCAAGAAGATCTCGATCACAGGGAGAAGATCACTTGGGATCCATGTGCACGAGGTCTCTGGCGATAAAGAAGCCTTCAACAATCTGAATTACTACGGCGAGGGCGGAAAACGTTTTACCGATACCGGCCAGGTCACGCTGATTGGAAACAAGGTCTTTGGTTTCTTCAATTTCAACATGACTCTCACCGACGACCGCTATACGGACCCCCAATCCAAGCGGATTTGGCTGGACTATCGCAAGGATGGGCTCCAAGTTGGCTATGGGGATCTGACGGCGGCGTCCCTGCTCAACACGAATGAGTTTGCCAGGTACACCAAGACGCTAAGCGGGGCAACGCTGGGCTATACGAAGGGACGATTTGCGGTCAAAGCACTTCGGACCGAATCCAAGAGCTCGGCGCGCACCAGGAGCATCCAGGGCGGGAATACCTTGGGGCCCTACTTCATCGGCGATTCCCAGATTATCAATGATAGCGAGGAGATCAAAGTCGATGGCGTCTTGATGCGTCAAGGCCAGGATTACACGATCAACTATCAGGTCGGCACGATAACGTTCGTGACCCGCATGATCGCGCCGACGAGCACCATCGTCGTGAGCTACGAAACGCTTGGTTTCAACTCCACTGCGGGTGTCGTGCAGGGCGCTGGG
>JADZBW010000174.1 GCA_020851885.1 Fimbriimonadaceae bacterium
CGACACCTTTGGCGACCACTTCCACGCCAATCTCCATGCCTTCGACGAGAAGGACCGGTTCTTCAACGCCCTCAGTGGGGTCAAAGAGCCAGAAGCGAAACGAAAGATCATTGGGGAGCAGTTCGTGAGGGTGTTCGAGGACCACGCGAACGAATTGGAGGGGTGCGACTTCCTGGCCCAGGGGACCCTGTATCCGGACGTCATCGAGAGCGGGTCGCCGACTGCCGCCAAAATCAAGACCCATCACAACGTGGGTGGCTTGCCAGACTGGATGAAGCTTGAGCTTGTGGAGCCACTTAGATGGCTCTTCAAGGACGAGGTCAGGGAAGTGGGTCGTCAGCTCGGCCTACCCGACGAGATGGTCGACCGGGAGCCGTTCCCCGGGCCAGGATTGGGCGTGCGGATCTTGGGAGAAGTCACTCGTGAGCGAGTGAAAATGGTACAAGACGCCGATTGGATCTTTCGCTCCGTTCTCCGCGAGCGGGGACTCAATAAGGGAATCTGGCAATCCTATGCGGCCCTCCTCGATGTAAAATCGGTGGGTGTCATGGGCGATGAGCGCACTTATGAGCAACCGATCGTTCTACGTGCGGTCGAGAGCGAGGACGCGATGACCGCGCGGGCGGTATCGATCCCGTTCGACGTTCTGGAGCATGTTGCCAACCGTATCGTCAACGAAGTCGATGGGGTGAACCGAGTCTTCTATGATTTGACCAGTAAACCTCCGGCGACGATCGAGCTTGAATAGCGGGTTTTGGCTACCCTGCGAACCGTTGCGATCCAGCGGGGCACTCCCTGCCTAAAGAATGGAGACTCTTAGATCAAGTGCGAGGGGCCGCACCCTGCCCGACGAATTGGGATGAAATGATGGGTGATGACCGTGAGGGTTTCGAAGAGTCCTGCAAACCAAGCCTAGAAATACTCATAGAGGCGATCGCTTGCGTGCAGTTCGGACGTGACTAGTAATTATATTGCAATCCGTGAGAGAAAAGAAGTGGAGGCTATGGGTCTTGCCAAAACTACCCTTAGGCCTTGTCAGGCACTCTCTGGAATTCTTTGGAAGAGTAGGTTGGAGACGGGGGAAATGATGGAGTTGCCTAGGACAGGGAAGCAGTTTGGTGGTGCTTAGCGGCTGAAGAAGTCAAGGACTAGAGCCGAGCATTTGACCTTGGGTACAATTCCCTCCCGCGACGCGCTGCCCGCTCGTCTAATGGCAGGACAACAGTCTCTGGATCTGTTAATTGGAGTTCGAATCTCTGGCGGGCAGCCAATACCGTTGCATACAGGTAGCGATCGGATTTGCCGAATAAATTCGGCGATCCCAGGTGGCGATCCCGGGCGGGCAGCCAATGCCGTTGCAAACAGGTAGCCGTCGGATTTGCCGAATAAATTCGGCGATCCCAGGCGGCGATCCCAGGCGGCGATCCCAGGTGGCGATCCCATTCTCCATTAGGTGCAAATTGAGCCGTTTGGACCACAATTCCTGTTGTCGGTGCAGTAGTCAACCACATTGCCCGCATTACTCAGGTAGCAGGCGGCTCAGGACAATCCCAACTTGACCTTTGCCCATGTCACTCGTTCCAGAATGCCTGGAAGAGGGAATCGGCGGGCAAGTTCATCAACCTGAGCCAACCAAGCTTCGCGACTCATCGTGAAGTGATGGTGGGGGAATTCTTCGTCCTTGATCGGCGCCAAATCTTCGATAAGAATCATCCATTCATCGATGACCTTTGCCATTTCCGACCCCGCCCCGAGCTGGCACAAACCGAGGCACCCCAGGCATAGCGCGAGGCAACCGTAATCTTCGAAGCGAGCATCTGTACGACCAAGCTCGAAGGTAATGAACCTTGCGGCTGCCTCCGATGCGGCATCCCCGATTGCTCGAACGGACTCGGTGAGACGAACAATGTTGCTGTCTGCCTGACCTGGGTCCCAACCTCGAATGCTGTCGACTCTAAGCATAGCGGCGCAGCAGAATGCCCTCGTGATATGCCCCGGGATACTCTCAGGATCCGACCATCGGGTTAGTTCCAGCATCTCTCGCCCGTAAAAGCCCGGAACTTCTGGCGTCTGTCGCGCGGAAACCATCGTTTGCAGCACCTCCAAACACTCTTCTGCGAAGATGCCGTAGTCCGACTCGGCGATCTCTTGAAGCATTTCGGGCGCAACAAGGTCGCACATATGTGCAAACAAGCCGTCCTGGTCGGGTGGAAAACGATCTAGCAGCGGTTCTGGGACAAACAACCTGACGGGAAACACCGTAGCGGATTCTACAACCAACGGGTTGTTCCGAAGAGACGCGATTGCGAAGCCAAACTGTTCAGGCAATAGACCCCTTGTGAGGAGTCTATTGCCAGTGATCGACGAGGTCCCAACCAGTCGCTAGAATTTCGCCGACAGTTGGATATATCCCCAGACTTGCCGATCGGTCCGGCCCGTCAGGTTTTGTACATAGCCGCCTGGATTGAAAATGGCCAGGCCCGAAGAGACCGACCAATTCTTGCTGAACGTGTACGTCGCATCGAAGTCGAACTCGCTTCCAAGTTCCCGACCACTTGCGCCGGTGGGATCCTTGAACGGCACTCCTCCGTGAGAGTTGGGCGCACCAGAGGCTCCGTACCAGGCATCGCCCGCGTCCTGCAACCGGAAGTGGTTCCACGAAACCTTGAGATTCAGGTTCTTGTTCACGCTGTAGTCCGTTCCAACTGCCAGGTGCTCGATGTTCTTCCACCCGCACATATCCGCAATACCGAACTTGCCGTGATTGGTCGGATACAAGTTGTCGAAGGCGCGATTTTCGGAGGAGTCAGACCCGCCCGATGCGGCATTGAACTCCAGATAGGGCTTGAAGCTCTTTTGGTTCGAAACGATCTTGGTATGGAGCGCCCAGGCGCGTTGATCCTTACCCAAGTTCTTGCCAACTTGGAGCGCTCCCTCGGCTTCAAACGCCAATGCCCCGAAGCTTCGCGCAAAGCTGTGGTCCAGAGTCTGAATGTCCACCTTGCCGGTGGTTCCCTCGTCGTGTTTGAAGACGAGCATGGTGTTGCCAATCTTCGGATCCATGTGGACGATACCCGCGACTCTGGCTTCCGCCGGTAAAGGAAAGGCAAGGCCGATCCTGCCGGCAAAGAAATCCCAGTTCTTGTTTTGGATTCTCAGCCCGTCATAGGTTCGGCCCACGTTGTTCCATTCAAAGGACCCGATCAGCCGTTGCTGACCGATATTGATCTTCTGGCGTCCAAGGCTGGTCGTCCAATCGCCACTCTTGTATTTAAGGTAAGCGAGGCTGATGTCTCGATTCTCGGTGCCGTAGTTTTTCTTCTTGGTCCAGATCGCGTTTCCAGCGTATTGAAACTGCACTTCGCCACTCAGCGATTTGCCATAGCTGCCTTGAGCGCCGATTCTCCATCGTGAGAACAGATCGCCCCGATTATCGGGTTTTGTGATGTCGAAGTCCTTGTTGAGGCGACGTTCGAATCGCTCGCGGGCCTCCACATAGACGTCGACGTTCAATTGAGGGATTGCGGGTATCAGAAAAATCGGCATGTTCCTTATCACCATCGAGCGTGTTCGCTCTTGCCATGAGTTTCGATTTAGAAACCTGGCCACTCTATGACCGTGGTCATAAACACGATTTGAAAGTGAGAAGAGAATGTCATCAGGGCGGACCAAGAGGCCCGCAACGGAAAAAATGGCAACACGTCACGCGGTACCTGGCCGGTACAAGAAAGAGA
>JADZBW010000175.1 GCA_020851885.1 Fimbriimonadaceae bacterium
CGGGGGGGGTGGGGAAGATCTAATCCACAAACCTCGCCACATCCGACTTCAGCCGCTCCAGCGACGGGTTGTGGATGTACATCATGTGCCCCGACTCGAACTCGCCTGTCTCGAAGAGGGGGCGGAGGCTGGGGTCCAGCGACATGTGGTTCAGCGTGTACTCGGTGGCGAAGTAGGGAGTCGCCAGGTCGTAAAAGCCGCTGGCGATGTAAATCTTCATATGGGGGTTCTTGGACAGGGCCTTGCGCAGGGCCTCGCTGGTATCGGGCATGCCCTGGCCCGCCGAGCCCCAGTTCCACTCATTGAACACCTTGTTGAAGACGTTGTACTCCAGGTCCGACTTGTAGCCCAACTCCTGACGAACGTATTGGTTGAAGGTGGAGACGTAGGGCGGCATGAGAGCGCTGATGCTGGGATCGTGCTCGTTCTGCTGCCCCGTGTGGTCGCCGTCGATCCCCACAAAACGCGAGTCGATTCTTCCCACTGTTCTTTTCTTGTCGCGAAGAAGCTCCTTGCAGAAGCTGTGGATGTTGATGCGAAGGTTGGCTTGGTCGATGTATTGGGGCCGAAGTCCGGTGTATTTCGAGAGGGTTTGGATGGCGTGGCGGCGTTGGGCGTTGGGGAGGGCGTCACCTTTCGCCAGAAGGGTTGCATATTCGCCGATCGCGTACTTTTCAACCTCGCTGAGGAAGTTGCGCAGGTTCTTGCGCCTGGGAATGACTCCGTGGTAGTGGGCGGTGGCGGCATAGGTGGGCAGGAAAAGGATAAAGGGTAGGTCGTTGCCCTTCACAAACCGAGCGGTCTGCATGTTGAGAATGCTGCTGACCAGGACGATGCCATTGAAGGCGATCCCGCGGTCGATCAGGTACCCGCTGATGCCTGCCGACCGGTAAGTGCCATAGCTCTCGCCGACCAGGTAAAGGGGGGAGGACCAGCGCTCGTTGCGGGAGATGTAGAGGCGGATGAACTCGCTGACGGATTCGATGTCGCCCTCGGTTCCCAAGTGCTTCTTGGCGATCTCCTTGTCTTTGGCGCGGCTGAAGCCCGTGTTGATGGGATCGATGAACACGAGATCGGTGTGCTCGAGCCAGGTGTACTCGTTATCGACGAGTCGATGGGGCGGGGGCGGGAACTGACCGTCGTCGGTCATTTGGACGCGCTTGGGGCCCAGTGCGCCAAGATGCAGCCAAACGGAGGGTGAGCCGGGGCCGCCGTTGAAGGAGAACATAAGGGGTCTCTTGCCGATGTCCTGTCCTTCGAGGGTGTAGGCCATGTAGAACATCTGGGCCTCGATCTCTTCCTTTTCGTCCTTGAAGGGCATCCGTCCGACCGTCACGGTATAGGCGAGTTTCCGACCGTTGATTTCGATCTCGTGTCGGGTGACGACCGGAGCTTCTTCTTTGAACTCTAGGGACTTCGGTGAATCAGTGGCGGGCTTGGGTTCCTCTGGCATGTTATTGAAACCTTACCCGCCGACGAAAAGAACGAAACTAATCCAACCATTCACGCATTACGGGCGACAGATTCCCATGGAGAAAGCTTGAGTACATTGCCGGCGTCGATGGGGAAGGGAACGTGGTCCAACCGTTTGGGTCAGGAGCCTCGGTTGGTGGCGCAAGCGACCCTAGGCGACCGTTCGGCGTTTGACGAATTGGTGTCCTTGCACCAAAGCGAAATTCGCCGGTACATATCGAAGAAGATCGTGCATGAGTCAGTGGACGACGTCTTGCAGGACGTGTGGATTGCGGCTTGGGCCGCACTACCGAACTTCGATCATCGCAGCCGGTTCAAGACATGGGTCTATGGCATCTGCCTTCACAAGATCCGCGACCACTATCGGTCGATCAAGCGGTCGCTGCCGGAAGTCGCGCTGAGCGAGCAGATCGCGATCGCGGATGCGTCGGGGGTGGATTCTGCGTTGGTGGCCAGTCTGCCCACGATGCTGGCCCAGTTGACGGAAAGTCAGCGAGAAGTGCTGGAGCTTTACTACTTCTCCCAGCTCAATCTGCCAGAGATATCGAGGGCGTTGAACCGGAATTTGAACACGGTGAAGTATCAGTTCTATCGGGCTCACTCGGAGTTGGCGGAGCAGTTGAAGGAGGATGCCCGGTGATTTTGAATCGAGGATGCTCCGATCAGGACTTGCTAATGTTCGCTCATGGGCAGCTCAGCTCTTTCCGGAGCCTGATGGTCCGGCTCCATGCGGGGCGATGTCCGACCTGTCGATCTCGGCTTGCCAAGTACTCCCGGCTTTCGATGGCGCTATCGGTCGCTTTGGCTTCTCCGGCCGGGCCAAAGTGGATTGCACCGGTCGGGCTGCGGCTCATTCTCTCCAAAGGGCTCTTGCTTGGGATTTTGGCGGTGGGGCTGATTGGGAGCTTCTTGTCGATGAATCGGACGGCGGCGGCAACGCCACCGCCGACTTCGCTCCAGAACCCCGAAGCTCATTCTTGCCGAATCTCCAAACCGCCGACAACCAAGGCCGTCGCACCAGAAACAATGGAAAAATGCGCCCCGCATCCAACTTTGAAGGCGATGGCGGCGACCGACTAGTTTGTACACTCTGAGACATCCTATCCATTCCCCCTGGGGAGCTTTCGAGCTCCCCCTTTTTCTGCCGGTGAGGTGTATGATTCCCCTGGGATGACGACCATGAACCTCCAAGACCTGCCGCCGCTAGACAGTGAATTTCCGCTTTCGTCTGAGCAAGTAGATGCCTATCGGAAGCACGGCCATGTCATGGTTCGGGGCCTCCTGTCCAAGGATGAGATTGCCGCATACCGGGTGGCCATTCTTTCGGCGGTCGAGCGGTTCAAAGTCGAGGTCAGGCCGTTGGCAGAACGGGATACCTATGGGAAGGCGTTCCTTCAGATCATGAACCTTTGGGTTCGGGATGAGGCGGTTCGGCCGTTCGTGCTTTCGAGGCGCCTCGGTCGGGTGGCGGCGCAGTTGATGGAAGTCGACCAGAGCCGACTCTATCACGATCAGGCGCTCTTCAAGGAGCCGGGCGGAGGGCCGACGCCGTGGCACCAGGATCAGCACTACTGGCCATTGGCGACCGATAACACAATCACGATGTGGATGCCGCTGGTCGATGTGGATACGTCGATGGGGACGATGCGCTTTGCGTCTGGCTCCCAGCGGGAAGGCTATCTTGGAGATATGCCGATCTCGGACGAGTCGGAAACCCTTTTCGAGAAGTTCGTCAAGGAACGGGGCTTCGAGATCGTGGAGTCGGGTTCGATGTCGGCGGGGGATGCCACGTTCCATAGCGGCTGGACGCTGCATGGGGCCCCGGGCAATAGTGGGGATCGGATGCGCGAGGTCATGACGATCATCTATTACCCGGATGGAACGCGCGTAGGTTCGGCAGATAATGACAACCGGAAGGCGGATTTGGCGACATGGCTGCCCGGGCTGAAGCCGGGCGACCTTGCCGCGAGCGATTTGAATCCTCTGACTGGCTAGTCTTCGCCGTTAAGTTGGGCGGCGGTTCGGTAGATCGGTTCGATGTCCGATTGGCCGTCGACCGCGATGTTCAGGTCTTTGAGGAGACCGTCGTCGAGGGAGTAAATCCAGCCATGCACCGATAGGTTCTTACCATGGTGCCATGCCTGCTGGACGATCGTCGTGTGGCAGACGTTATGGACTTGCTCGATGACGTTAAGTTCGCAGAGACGGTCGAGTCGCTTCTCCTCGGACATTCTCGAAAGTTGCCCCTCGTGCTTGCTGTAGACATCCTTGATGTGGCGGAGCCAGTTGTCGATCAGGC
>JADZBW010000176.1 GCA_020851885.1 Fimbriimonadaceae bacterium
AGATCCTTCCCCACAGGCGACCGATGATCCAACCCTGCTTCTTGGCGCCATCATTGAACGACCGATGGTTGACGATACCGGCCCGGGGGACGAGATGGAGTTCGAAACCCAACCGACGAGCCTGGAGCCAGAGATCGTGGTCGCTGGCATAGTGCGGAAAATTCCCGATATCCAAGGAGGCGTGATCGAACAGTCCGACCGGCATGAGCACACCTTGGCCTCCGGTAAGTTCGATTGGGAATGATTCCAATGGGGCGTCGTTTGGAGAGTGCCACCGTCGAACCAGTTTCCCGTAGAGAAGGGGCCCTAAATCGGATTGATGACTGTAAAGGAGTTCAATTGGTTGGATATCGACCTGCACATAGGCTGGCGAACACGCGATTGTTTTCGGCTTGGCCTGGGCCTCTTGGAGCAGCAAACCGACGCTTCCCGGCAGGAAAGTAGTATCGGCGTTCGTAAAAAGGAGGAAATCGGCCCGTTCACGAACCGTCCGGATTCCGGCATCCATGCAAGAGGTCCAAAAATGATCGGACGATACTTTGAGTTCGGTCACCCGACCCTGCCAATCAGGTGGCAAGGGGTCGCCCGCGTTCACCACCACGATCTCCAGTCGATCGATCTCCTGTGACGCCAGCGACGTGACGCAGGCATCCAGCAACTCGACTTCATTGAACGTCGGGATGATGGCAACGATGCGTGGCGTCATGGGATGCCAATGAGCTTACCGGCTTCCAATCTGCCGAACCTATTGGCCCGTGAAGACGACGGCGGCCTCGCTGGCGTACTTGCCTTTGAAGGGCTCATCCGACTCGCCAGGATACTTCTCAAGAAGCCGTTCTTTGGTGTAGATGAATGCCTCGCGTTTGTAGTCGGCCAGCTCGAAATTCTTCCTCAAGACGATCGCCCCGGTAGGACACGCCTCTTGGCAGTAACCGCAGAAGATACATCGGATCATGTTGATCTCGTAACGGACGGCATAACGCTCGCCCGGACTGAAACGCGCTTCGTCTGAGTTCTCGGCAGCTTCTACGTAGATGCAGCGAGCCGGGCATGCGCCCGCACAAAGCGAACAGCCGATACAGCGCTCGAGACCGCTGTCATAGCGAGTGAGAAAGTGGCGCCATCTCGTCCGGGTGTACTGCTCGCGCATCTCCTCCGGATACTGAATGGTGACCTTCTTGGTTTTCAGTCGCCTTGCGGTGATTCCGAATCCTGCCAGAATGGGCTTGACGACGCCCTTCATAATCTCGACGCTCATGCTTCCACCTCCTCAAGTTCGCGAGGACCCGAGAGCCCTTCCCAAAGCTTGAGATCCGTCAACGTTTTCGGATTACTGCCACGCTTGATCTTGTCCTGAAGTTTGAGGACCGCGTAAATCAAAGCATCCGGCGAGGGCGGGCAGCCTGGAACATAAACGTCCACCGGCACCACCTGATCCGCGCCTTGAACGATCGCGTAATTGTTGTAGACGCCGCCCGAGGAAGCGCAGGCACCCATCGAGATCACCCACTTGGGTTCGGGCATCTGGTCGTAAATCTGTCGAAGCACCGGCGCCATTTTTTTGGATAGGCGACCGGCAATGATCATCACGTCGGCCTGACGAGGCGTCGCCCGGAATGCTTCCGATCCAAATCGCGCAAGGTCGAAACGCGAAGCAACGGTAGCCATCATTTCGATCGCGCAACAGGCGAGTCCAAACGTGAGCGGCCAAAGCGCATTGGCGCGAGCCTGGCTCAGAAGGGTCTCCAAGGAAGTCAGGACAACACTTCCACCTTTCTGAACGTCTCCGATGACCGGAGTCGAGCTATCGTGGAGAACGACGGTTTCAACGCGTGTTGGCATGATGCTGAACCGTATTCTACCGAACTTGCCGTGCTTCTGAACTCGATCGCATGAGGAACCCAAGTCCCCTGGGCAGATTCCCGCGATTCAACCCGTTTTGAGTGGATCCGCTCCACTTGGAACTTGGCCGCGGTGGACCTTGCCGAGGATGCATCCCAATTGACTGCTCCTACGTCTTCAAGACGTGGCCATCAACACAGGTTTTTCCGGCAACGAGATGTTCTGCCTGGCAAAGAAGGGATACACGCCGGGCGAATTGGTGATCGGCAATAGCGTTTGGTCGATGGGTCTCTTTGGCTCGATTGGCTCGGGGCTTAGAACGCTCGCCGGCGGCGAAGTCGAGCAGGTCACCAGCATCGTCCACGAGGGTCGTGTGGCCGCCCTCGAACGAATGCAGGCGTGGAGCGATCTCAGGGGCGCCGTGGGAATCTCCGGCGTGAGCAGTGAACTCGTGCAGCATGGCGGAAGCATGGAATTCCTGAGCATCGGGTCGGCGGTGCATCGCGAAGGCTATGCGTCCCCTTCCCTTGAGTTTACGTCCAGCGCCGATGGCCAAGAGCTCTACTGCCAATTGGACTCCGGCTTCGTCCCCAAGCACTTCGCCTTTGGCAACGTGGCCTATTCGATCGGAATCGGGGGCGGCATCACGGGAGCTTTTCGTGGACTCGCCCGGGGCGAGATCAAAGAATACAGCCATATCTTTAATCACACGCGCCACCTTGCCTTGGAACGGATCGAAAAGGAAGGCGCCGCTCGGGATGCCAATTGTATCGTCGGCATCCGCACTTCCATCATTCCCTTCCAAGGGATGCAAGAAATGGTGATGGTGGGCACCGCCTCGCGCCATCAGGGATATGACGCATCGTTTGAGGCCAGGCCGGCGACCAGCGACCTCACCTGTGAGGAGACGTGGAACATCGTGCACCTTGGTTATCTGCCGATTCGCCTCGTTTTGGGCTGCTC
>JADZBW010000177.1 GCA_020851885.1 Fimbriimonadaceae bacterium
CGCAACCGTAGTAGCCCCACTCGATTCCTTCGGGATCCCACATCTGGAATGGCTCGGTCCAGAGGCTCTGCGTCCACTGGAATGGCGGGCCACCTACTTTGCGAGACTTCGCCGATGTGTCGGTGTTCACGATTGGGATCGCTTTCGAGAACGCCCAATACGTGTAGTCTCCGCCAAAATTGGTGTACCAGGGCAGTTGAGCACCCCAGCCACTTCCAGTCTGACCGTTCGGGCTTCCACCTGAATTGAACCGACATCCACTGTTGGTGTCCGGGCAAATCAAATAAGGAGCCGCATAGTTCATTCCATCATGGATCACCGCGCCGTGCACTGGCCACAGCATCGGGACCTTGGATGGGCTTCCCACCTCGGTCGTGCTGAGGGTATGGAGAAGTCCATTCAATCCATAGCTCGATCGGTAGTGGCTGGTCAGGAGTGCGCCCGACGTCAGGGAAGTTGGCGCCGCCTCGATCTTCATGCCCGTCATTTCGAGAATGTTGGCATTCTTGCGATAGGGCTCGGTTGAGTTGGCCCACTGGACTTCATCTTGCACTTTGGTATAGCCGGATGCCGGATTTGGCCAGCCCGCCGGAACCGCCGCTCCATAGGCGACGCCTCCAGAACCGGTCCTGAGGCCCATTGGGGTTCCAGTAATCGACGCGAACGCCATCGGGAACAGGTCGTCATAGTCCGTGGTGTACATGATGACGCTGGTGGCGGTCTGCTTTATGTTGCTGAGAGCGGACGTTTTCTTCGCCGCTTCTTTCGCCTGGGCGAAAACGGGGAATAGGATTGCTGCGAGGATCGCGATGATCGCGATGACAACGAGCAACTCGATCAGGGTAAATGCACGTTTGAACATTTAAGGCTCCAATATGAATTCATGCGTCAATCGCTTGACGAGATATCGAGCGAACCCAACAAGAGTTACTTGACGGATACCCCTACATCATATAGCGGAAATCTGAGAACCGCTAGACCTTGTTGCATCATAGGTGAGAAAATCATTTCCAGCATGTAGCTCATTGGAGAGGTATCCTTCAAATGTGCCATGAGCGAGCTCCTTCAACTCCACCCACGCTACGAACGGCCCCGCATTCCGACCGCTGAAGAATTGATTCTCCGATTTTCGGATAAAGCGATTACCGAGCTTGAGGAACTCAAGACTCACTACCCCGATCTGAAGTCCTGTATCCTTCCCGGTCTTTGGATTGCCCAACGCGAATACGGGGGCTTCCTCGATGGTGGGGCGATCGCCGAAGTCGCCCATCGTCTCCATCGAAGCTATGCCGAAGTCGAGGGCGTCGCAACGTTCTACTCGATGTACAACACGGCGCACAAGCCGGGCAAGCATAAAATCGAGCTCTGCACCTGCCTATCCTGCCATGTCTGCGGCGCCTACCGAATTCGCGATTACGTGAAGCAGAAGTTGGGCGTTGGCCATGGCGAGACCACTGCCGACGGCCTGTTCACGATCGAAGAAGTCGAATGCCTCGATGCTTGCGATCGTGCTCCCGTCATCCAAGTCGGCGACACCTATCATGGACCGGTGGATGAAGCCTATGTGGATCGCCTTTTGGACGAACTCCGCAACCAAAGCGAATCGACGGTCGTTAAGATGGCCGACGAGATCGTCAAAGTCCATCTGCGCGGCAAATCCTAACCTGAAACTGAGCCCGTTGTAGTGCCTTCAAGGGACGCAACGGGCTTTGTTTCGCCAGTCCACTTCCAGGATGGACTCCCTTTGAGTAGAATCATCTTAGCTATGGCTGAGAGAAAGCTGCTTCTCGAACACTCGCACCTGCCTGAGTACCAGACCCTCGATGGATACAAATCCAAAGACGGGTACAAGGCCCTCGGCAAGGCCCTAAAAATGGACCGTCAGGCCGTGGTCGACGAGGTCAAGGCGTCTGGTCTTCGCGGCAGGGGCGGAGCAGGCTTCCCAACTTGGATCAAGTGGAACGGGTTACCCAAAGAAAAGAAGAGTCCTCACTACGTGGTCTGCAATGCGGACGAAGGCGAACCCGGCACGTTCAAGGATAAGCAGTTGATGGAGCAGACCCCCTTCCTTCTCGTGGAAGGCATGACGCTTGCTGGCTACGCAACTCAATCCGAACAAGGCTATATCTACATTCGTGGCGAGTTCATCGATGCCGCTCGAGCCTTGCGAAAGGCGATCGACCAAGCCTATTCCGCGGGCCTGCTCGGCAAAAACATCATGGGCTCCGGATTCGATTTCGATCTGGACATCCATCTTGGCGCCGGCAGCTATGAGTGCGGAGAAGAAAGCGCCCTCATGTCCTCGCTGATGGGCGAGCGAGGCATGCCTCGACTGAAGTTCCCCCATGCGCCGCTACCGACGATTGCCGGCCTGTGGGATCGTCCGACGCTGATCAACAACGTCGAGACCTATTGCTGTACGCCGTTCATCATCAACAATGGTGGCGAGTGGTACGCCTCCCTGGGAGCTTCGACGAAGAATTCGCGCGGCACAAAGATCTTCTCGGTCTCCGGCCACGTGAACAAGCCCGGCAACTACGAAATTGAATTCGGAACCTCGCTGAAGAAGCTTCTCGAAATGGCGGGCGGGGTCAAGGGTGGGAAGCTGAAAGCCTGCGTCCCTGGCGGTTCTTCCGTCCCCATCATCACTGCCGACGACGTCGATCGGGCGATCCTCGGCTATGAGGAGATGTCTGAGGTCAAATCCATGGTGGGCTCGGGCGGATGCATGTTCCTTAATGAGCACACTTGCATCGTGACCTTCATCTGGCGGACCGCGATGTTTTATGCCAATGAAAGCTGTGGCAAGTGTACGCCTTGCCGTGAAGGCACCCGATGGATGCTCCAGATCCTGGATCGTATTCGAGTCGGAAATGGGCAGCCCGGCGATGTCGAACTGTTGAAGGAAATCTGCAGTCAGATCGATGGCCGCTCGTTCTGTGGATTGGGCGACGCCGCCGCTTGGCCGGTCGCGGCCGCTTTGCGCGTCTTCCCCGAAGAGTTTGAGTACTACATCGCCAATGGCAAGAGCATGGTCACGACCGAACCCATGCTCGCGATGGCCCCCTAAGCCCGGTCGACACGGGAGCCAGGCCAGCCTGATGGTCGGCTGGCCCGTCGATCGTCTCGATTTCGTGCGAACGAAGTTGTTCGATCTCCCCTGAGTGTCCATTCATTCAGGAGTACACTTTATCGGTCGTGCGGCTGTAGCTCAGTGGATAGAGCGCTTCCCTCCGGAGGAAGAAGTCGGAGGTTCGAGTCCTCTCAGCCGCGCCATTTCATCATTGTCCCTTGAGGGCCGCGAGCCGGGTTTCTCAAGGCTGGAGAGAGGCTCAGCGAGATGGATTTACCCCTCACCCCCTGCCCCCTCTCCCCGCCATTCATCGGGGCGAGGGGGATGCGGTCGTCGGTGTTTTCAGGTGCCGCCGGGCGGATTCCGGGTTAGCCAAGGCCATTCGTGAGAGCATCCCTGGGATCGCCGAATTCATTCGGCACAAAGAGTAGATGGAACGGACTGGGATCGCCAAATTCATTCGGCATCGACGGTGGAATGAAATTGGATTTCCATTGGCCCATTCAAACCTTCCGCGCCCCGCCGAGAGATCATCGGCCACAATGAATTCATCGCTGCTAAGCCATGCTCCACCCAAACCGACCGGCGCTTATTCTTGCCCCGATGGAAGGCATAACCGACGCCCCCATGCGCGATTTGCAGGGCGCGACGGGTGCCTTCAGTTACGCGGTATCCGAATTCCTTCGCGTCGTTGCGCACCCCATTCCCGGACGAGTGTTCCGCCGCGAAATCCCCGAGTTGCTTCAGGGAGGCAAAACGACAACGGGTCTTCCGGTCCAAGTTCAGATATTGGGGGGCGACCCCGACCTGATGGCCCTTTCCGCCATGAACGCTGTCCAGGCCGGCGCGACCGGGATCGATATCAACTTCGGCTGTCCCGCCCCAACCGTCAACCGACATGATGGCGGGGCCACCCTCCTCAAGTATCCAGATCGAATCGAAGCGATCGTGCGGTCAGTCCGAACGGCAGTGCCCGATTCGATCCCAGTTTCCGCCAAATTGAGGCTCGGGTGGGAAGATGTGGAGGACATTTATGAAAATGCATACCGGGTCGTTGCTGGCGGTGCAAGCTGGCTGACCATCCATGCCCGCACACGTGCCCAGGGATACAAACCTCCCGTATTCTGGAAGCCGATCGGCGTCGTTCGTGAGTCCTTACCGATACCGGTCGTCGCCAATGGCGATATCTGGAAGTTGGACGACTTCGATCGATGCCGAGACGAGACCGGATGCATCCACTACATGATTGGCCGAAGCGCGCTGTCCAACCCATCTCTCCCATACCAGATTGCCGAGCGCCTGCATATCAGCGGTCGACCAGCGCCCGATTGGAAATGGGTCGATCTCTTGCAAGAACTGATTCGATATACCGATCTCCATAGGGGCCCAAAGATTGCTCAATCGCCGACCCGACTTAAGCAATGGCTCAAGCTCGCCGCCAACTTCGGGAATTTCACGGATTTCGAGGCCGTCAAGATGGCCAGGTCGGCAACCGAATTGCTGGAATGCCTGGATATCGCTTCACAAGCGACCCCAAAATTCGCCACCTGCGCATCGGTAGAATAACACCGAGGCAAGCGATATCCCCTCGATTGCCACGGCATAGGCGACGGAAGGGACTGACTCGGCGTTGAACGGCTACGTGGCATCTTTTTCCACCAACTTTCGATCGGCGATCCGCAGCTTGCGCGAGCAATGGCAGCGAGCCATCTTGAGTGCGGTTGGCATCTTGGTTGGCAGCTCCGCCATCATCCTGCTGGTGAGCATCGCCACCGGCGTCCAAAAGGACGTCGAGAAGCAAGTTACCGATCTGGGGGTGAATCTCCTCATCGTACTGCCGGGGCGAATCAACGAAGGGTCCATGTTCAATGCGAGCATGATCGGCATCAGCAACCTGGCTGAAGAAGACGTCGAGCGTGTGAAAACCGTCCCGGGAGTTCGTCGTGCCGTCCCCATCACTTTCGTCGGCGGTGGAATCCGCTATGGAAAAAACACCAGTCCCTCCACTCTGATCATCGCCACAAAGCCCGATTGGTTCCTGATGCGCAACATGAAGTTGCACACGGGGCGCCTCTTCGGGACCTCGGACTTGGATAAACCTGTCTGTATCCTCGGCGGAGTCGCCAACTCCAAGCTCTTTCCAAACGGCGATGGGCTTGGAAAACGCGTCGATTACAACGGAGCGAAGTACACCGTAATCGGTACCACTGCGGATACTCAGGCAGAGAACAGCCTCCTCTCGATGGGGAGTTTTGAAAACGTCGTTTATGTGCCGCTTCCCTACGTCAAGAAGAAGGTTGGAGCTCTGCAATTGGACCGAATCATGGTCCAAACCGAACCCTCGCACGAACCCAAGTCGCTCGTCAAGGCGGTGGACGCCAAGCTCGGCGAGCGATTGGATCATGAGACCTACTCCGTGTTAACTCAGGAGGATCTGCTTGGCCTGGTCTTCAAGCTCATGGGCATCCTGACCTGGCTGCTCACCGGCCTCACTTCGATCGCTCTCTTCGTTGGAGGAGTGGGCATCATGACCGTGATGCTCATGTCGGTCAACGAGCGATTCAAGGAGATCGGCATTCGCAAGACGGTTGGAGCGACTCGAAAGGACGTCTTCATGCAATTCCTCATCGAAGCGATCATCTTAGCCGTCGTGGGTGGCACCGCGGGTTTGGCCCTAAGCTACACCGCCTGCCTAGGGTTGTATTACCTGACCCCGGTGAAGCCGATGGTCACGATCCAGATCGTTCTCCTTTCCTTCTCCGTATGTCTATTGGTTGGAGCGGTCTTCGGCCTTATTCCGGCGATTCGCGCCGCTCGTAAGGACCCGGTCGATGCCATGCGCCACGAGTAGGCCCATATTTGAGTTTCAGAAGAAGGGCTCGCGGGCTCTCTTGGCGGCCAAACACCTGCACGATCTCCAAGTCTCCAGAAACGACTGCCTCGGGGATCAGCACGTTGTACTTGATTTCCCAGTTATTGAACATTCGCTCCCGCTCACCATCCGGGAATCCCTGCCCACCCATCGCTTGCAGGATCGACTGGGCATCTTGGGGAGATTTCGCTTGCAGGTTCAGATAGAGGTGGGTAAATCCCAATTTGCGCAATTCCGATGCGAAGTCCTTCCCCGTTTGCATCGTGTCGTATGGAATCGAGGTGCTATGCCCCGGGTTCGCCCAAACATACGGGACATCCAAGAGATATCCAAAGACCTCGTCATAGAGAGCGATCTTTGATTCCTTGCCGAGTTTGTTGAGTTCCTGAGCGGGCAGATAGAAGGGGATTCTGCGAGCCTGATACTCGTCGGGACCAACCTTGCCCAAAACTACTTGCATCTGGTCGCTGAATCGTTGC
>JADZBW010000178.1 GCA_020851885.1 Fimbriimonadaceae bacterium
AGCCCGGCGGCCTCTTTGTCGGGGAGTTCCTCGGCGTCAAGGACGATTGGGCCGACCAATTCACCGCCCATAGCCACGACGAGGTGGACGAACTCCTGGCAGGCTGGGCGACGATCTACAGTGAGGAAGTCGAGCGGGAAGGTTTCGTGAGCCAGGGCCAGCCGAAGCACTGGCACATCTTCCACGTCATCGCGCGAAAGCCTGACCAGATATGACCAGCGTCTTCACCTCATAAAGTTCGTAGTTCGCGGGGGCGGGTCCCACCGGCGCCAAACTCTTGCCCGATGCCCGAAATTGCCGGACAACGCTTGGCGTGATTCGACCCTTCCGAGTTAGCAGCCAATGCGATTTCCCGTCCACCACTTCTTGTACCGTCTCCGCCTCATTCACGTCCCGATCCAAGTACATCAAGAGCGAAGGCAGACTGGTCTCTTGGAGTTTGGGCTTGCCGGTCCCGAGCGACTTGTCCCGCCGAGGCATTTGGAAGACGGCGACCGAATCCTCGTAGCCCAAAGGGCTATTCTCCCGAATGTAGCGGGCGTACTCATGGGCCTCTCGCTGGCCGCTCGCCTCATACCACCAAACCTGCCCGAAATTGGCCACCACCGCCGCAATCACCGTCCACGCGACCGCCAAAGCGAGTCCCAACTTCGCCTTGGCCCGGGCAAAGTGATCGCCCAGCAGCATGGCCAATGGAACGAACATCGGCAAGATGTAATGGGGAAGCTTCGCGCTGCTGATCGAGAAGAAAAGGAAAGTGATGGTTGCCCAGGCCGACAAGTATCGTGGAAAGTCTCCCATTTGAGGTCCTGCCTCAGCTCCCTTTCGAGGCCAAGCCTTTCCCAGCCAAAACGACCAAGGCATCATCCCGAACAAAACCACCGGCACGTACAAGACATAGGCCCAAGCCGCCTTGATGGTATGCGCTTTGTCTCCGCCAGTGAAGCGGCCGACATTCTGCTCGATCAAGAACTTCTGAACAAATAGATCGCCGCTCGCCAGATAGGCAGGAACGTACCAAATGGCGATCACACCGGCCAGGATCGCCGTCCCCAGAAGCCATTGCCCACGAAACGACGGCCGTAAGGCAGGCTGCTTCCAGAAGGTCCACCCTGCGACGAGCGCAAACAGGATCAGCGCCACGGGCCCTTTCGCCAGCACCGCGACGCCCAACAGTGCCGCCGTGAGGAGTCGCCATCGCCGATCCCCAACCAACGATTCCCAGAAGGTCAGCATCGCCGCCGATAGCGCGAGGGCCAACGGCATGTCGGTCATCATCAAGCGGCCCAGAGCCACGAAAACCAAGGAGGACCCCAGGATCAACACCGACCAGGTACCCGCCAAATCGGAAAGCCGCCTGCGACACGCCCAAACCATCAGGGCATAGACCCCGATCGCCGTCAACACCGATGGCAAACGCGGTCCCCACTGGTCCCCAAACGCCATCAGGCAGGGCTTGGCGAGCCAATAGAGCAGGATCGGCTTTTCAAACCAGGGCTGGCCATTGTAGTACGGCGTCACCCACTCATGCCGACGGTTCATCTCCGCAACCACCGCGCCATAGAACCCTTCGTCGATGTCGAACAGGCCGGTCGCCCACCATCCCAAAAGTGGGAGGATGGCGATCAGCAGGGCGAAGGTCGTCAGTCGGCGGGCACTCAATTCGGAATGAAGGTACCCCTAAAGTAAACTCCGCTCCATGTCCGCAATCGAGAACCTCAAGTACGACGCCAATGGCCTGATCCCCGCGATCATCCAGGACCATGCGAACGGTCAGGTTCTCATGATGGCTTGGATGAACCAGGAATCCCTGAGACGCACCGTCGAGAACGGCAAGTGCACCTATTGGAGCCGGTCGAGGCAAAGTTTCTGGCTCAAAGGCGAGACCAGCGGCCACTTCCAAACCGTGAAAGAAATCTCCGTGGATTGCGACCGCGATTGCCTCCTGATCCAGGTGGAGCAGGTCGGCGCCGCCTGCCACGAGAACTACCGATCCTGCTTCTTCCGTGACCTGGTCGCTGATGAGTTAGAGGTCAATAGTCAGCCAGTGGACTGACCACTGGCGGCTAATGAAAAGCCCCACCAGGGGACTGGCGAGGCTTCTTCCTATATTTTGGGGGAGGAGATATAAGGTTGGTTTACGATTTGGCAGAACCCGTGCCAACATGCCGCTCCGCTTCAAATTCTTGACCGCCATCGACCTTGTCGATGCAGGAATGAAGCTGGAGCAACCCCATGAACCAAACTGAGGCCATTCATCAACTCAATCTCTCCGAGGAACTTCTACCGGTCGGCAACCTCAATCGCCCGGGACTCGCCATGAGCCCCGATCACATTACAATCCACAACACTGCCAACGGGACAAGGTCCGCGAACGCCCGAATGCACGCAAAGTACATGAAGGGTCCCGCAGCGCAAAAGCGGAAGGTCAGTTGGCACTTCACCGTCGACGATCGCGAGGTGATCAAGCACCTCCCCGTCCACGAGCGCGCCTGTCATGCGGGCACTCGCGAAGGAAACCGGCGCAGCATCGGCATCGAGATCTGCGAGTTTGCGGGTATCGACCAATCAGCCGCCAATAACCGCGCGGCCCTGCTCGTCGCCGTCTTGCTCCACTCGATGGCTTTGGACCTTTCGGCGGTGGTTCCGCATCGGCATTGGTCGGGGAAGTACTGCCCCCACCTGCTCCTCGATAACGGCGAAGCGGGGTGGCGCGAATTTGTCGACCAAGTCAAATTCCACTTGGAAGGATTAACCGTTTTTCGGCAGGATGCAAGCCAAATGGCCTGTTCCGAGCTGCGACTTCACGTCGTGAGCTTGGGGAACAATGGCCAGCTTGCGTCAAGGGGGGCCTACGGTAACAACGCCGCGCAGGTCGAAGAGATCGTTGCGCATAGGATTCCGCAGATCATGTCGCCTTGGAAGACTCCGCGCTTGGCCGTCTATGCCCACGGCGGTCTCATGCCCGAAACGAGCGCCCTGCAACGCCTTGCCGATTGGCGCGGCAAACTGCTGCCGGAAGAAGTCTGCCCTCTGGCGGTCGTCTGGCATACCGACTTTTGGTCGACATTGGCGAACATCTTGCGTGACGCCATCCGCCGCCGACTTCCCAAGGGCTACCTGGACAAGGCGAAGGGCTTCACGCTCGATCGACTGGACGACATGATCGAGCCGGTCGCTGGCGGTATCGGTGGCAAGGCAATGTGGGATGAAATGAAAGAGAATGCGATGCTTGCCACGGTCTCCGGCGGGCTGGAATCGGTGGCTATCGCTATCGCGTCCCTGGCCCACAACCCCCAACTCCATTTGGTGGGCCACTCGGCCGGGGCCATTCTCCATGGTCCGTTTGCTCAACTCTTGGCGACCCGAGGAACGATCCAGCAGGGGCCGCTGGCGGGGCGAAGAGGCTTGGGCAAGACGATCGAATCCCTGGTTCTCTGGGCGCCTGCGATCACCACCAGGGCCTTCAAGATCTACTATTTGCCCCTACTGCAAAGCGGTCGAATCAAGAGGTTTGCGCTCTATACGCTTTCGGAAGAATTGGAACGCAACGACAACTGCCTGAGCCTCTATCATAAATCGCTTCTCTATCTGGTCTCGAATGCTTTCGAGAACGGACGCGCCACCCCGATCCTCGGGATGGAGCGCTTCGTGAATGCCGACCCTGAGATCCACGGACTCTTCAGACCCGGTTCCCGGCATGTTTGGGTGCGATCGGGGATCGACGCGGCGCACAGCAACGCCCACCGACACGGCGATTTCGACGACGACCCGCGCACGCTTCAATCCACGTTGGCATGGATCAAAAACCAATGGCGGGATCAGAGCATGATCGGACTGCCGGTGACGTTCTACAGCCCCCCACGGCAAGCCTATCGACGTCAGGGCTTGGCAAAGGCGATTGGGGTCATCCAGCCCTCGTCTTTCATCTAGTAGCTCTGGTAACCTGCCCGCCGAAATGGCAAAGCGCAGTGCACTGATCGTTTGGGGCGGATGGGACGGACATGAGCCGGACAAGGTGGCGGACCTATTCCGCGAGATTCTGGAAGCCGAGGACTTCGCGGTCGAGGTGAGCGACTCACTGGACGCTTTTGCCGACGCCGAAGAGGTCCAAGCCCAGAGCCTCTTGGTCCCCGTCTGGACGATGGGCGAGATCACCTCCGCCCAGTTCGATCCGGTTGCCCAGGCGGTGCGCGATCATGGCGTCGGTATCGCCGGATGTCACGGCGGCATGTGCGATGCCTTCCGCACCAACAGCGAGTGGCAGTTCATGACCGGATCGCAATGGGTCGCCCACCCGGGGAACGATGGCGTTCGTTACATGATCCACATCGATCGGTCGAATCCCCATGAGATCACCGCCGGCCTCGCGGACTTCGAGGTGGCCAGCGAGCAGTATTACCTTCACGTCGATCCAGGAGTGAACGTCCTTGCCACCTGCGATTTCCCCACTCCCGGCGCGGATGGTCCTCATACCGCGAACCCCTGCCGCATGCCCCAGATTTACACCAAGATGTACGGTGCGGGCCGGGTCTATTACAACGCATTGGGACACCATCGGGATGTGTTGGAAGCAGAAATTCCCCGCGAGTTGATGCGTCGCGGATTCCTCTGGGCCGCCAAGTAACTCCTATCGGGTCTTCCCAACCGAATAGAACTCGAGCTTGGCAGACAGGGCCAACTCGTCGGGGGCGATCGCAGGGATCGCGATCGTCTCCGCCGCCCAATCGCCGAACGTCTGCCTCACCCATTCCACGTAGATCTCCGATCTGGGTTCGTCGCGCAGGTCGATCCCCAGGCCCTCATAGATCATCCAAACCAGTTCGCTGCAATAGGATTTCCCTGGGACCGAGCCCGCTTCGTTCCACATCGCCAGGTTGTACTTCACGCTACGATGGGTCCACTCCTCGACTGCCTGATCCATGGCTTTCGCCAGATCGGGCATCGTCTCAACGGCATCCAACCTCACCCTGGCGAACCCCATGTGGCCATGCGACTTCATCCAGTTCTGAACCGGCGAGAGTCGAACCCCCTTATCCACGCTCGCCTCCATGATCACTCCCGGGCGAACGTAAATCCCGCAGTGCGAGTAGTGCATCGCCCAAAGGAATCCCGGGAAGACCGCCGGATTGGGTCGCACGAAAAGGATGTCGCCGGGCAGGAGCTGGCTCCACAAGAGGGGGCTCTCGCTCATCTGGAACGGCGTCAAGCCCGCGATCTCAGTCGGCAGGGGGCGATGCGTCCGCACAAATTGGTTCGCCGCCTTTTTGACCGCCAGCTGGGTGTACCACGGGAGCGATTTGACATCCGATAGCAGGTCGTTCAACTGCCGCCCGACTTGCTCCCGATCTCCCGATAGGAGCGCTCGTCGCCAATCGGCCCCAAGCTGCCTCGCAGCGGGTGAAAGCGATATTCGGGGGAGTCTGAATCTCGGCACGGGCAACCTAACATACTCTGAACGCCCCGATGACTGCATGGGTACCTTCGACGAACCTCCCGTGCCACAATTTGAAATGGCCGAACTGCACGTCGATCCCCGAATCGAACATGCCTCCACCCTCCCCAGCACTTTCTACAAAAACCCGGAGTGGTTTGAGCGCAGCAAGGACGCGATCTTCGCTCGCAGCTGGCAGTGGATCGGACACCAGGATCAGGTCAAGGTCCCGGGCGCGGTGGCGCCTTTCACCCTCTTGGAGGGTTGCCTGGATGAGCCGCTCCTCCTCACCCGAGATACCCAGGACGCGGTCCACCTCCTCAGCAACGTCTGCACCCACCGAGGGATGACGGTCTGCGAAGGCATGGGCAACGAGCGGTTCCTGCGCTGCCGATACCATGGTCGCCGTTTTGGCCTCGACGGCGCGTTTCAACATATGCCCGAGTTCGAGAAGGTCGTCGGATTCCCATCTCCCGCCGACAACCTCGCCAAAATCCCGTTCGGCCAATGGGGACCGTTTTTCTTTGCCTCGCTGAACCCTACCCTGTCATCGGCCGAGTGGTTCGCTCCCATGATGGACCGTCTTGGCTGGCTCCCGCTAAGCGAGTTCCGGTTCGCAAGCGAGGGTACTCGGGACTACCTCGTCAAGGCGAATTGGGCGCTCTATGTGGACAACTACCTCGAAGGCTTCCACATCCCGTTCATCCACGCCTCCCTGAACGCCGCCATCGACTACGACACCTACGCCTACGAGCTGTTCCCGTCCGGGAATCTCCAACTGGCCGAGGCCAAGGGCGGCGAGGATTGCTTCGACCTCCCCGCATCCTCCCCGGACTACGGTCGTCGCATCGCCGCCTATTACTACTGGTTCTTCCCGAATCTCATGTTCAACTTTTATCCGTGGGGGCTCTCGATCAACGTCGTCAAACCGCTCGGCCCGGACGTGACTCGGGTGAGCTTCATCCGCTACGTTTGGAAGGATGACCGCCTGGAGCAGGGAGCGGGCTCCGGCCTGGACCGCGTCGAACGCGAGGACGAGGCGGTGGTGGAATTGGTGCAAAGGGGGGTGCAGTCGCGATTCTACGACCGGGGACGCTTCGCCCCTGATCGGGAAATCGGCACTCACCAATTCCACGTACTGGTGAGTCAGTCCCTATCGGGCCACTGAATGCTCCTGCCCCGCTGGCCAGGCTTGGGGCGAGGCCGGAATGCGATGAAGCTGTGAACCCGCTTCACTCTCTGTCGGAAGGCGCCCTCCCTTCGGCAATGACTTTTTGGGTCATTGGGTTCAATGGAATCGCATCCTTGGGGACTCCCGTTTCCATGGGGAAGTAGGTGTACCGCGAGTTGCTGACCTTCCTTGTGGAGACGAGGTCTTTGGCCCGAACCACCACCCACGCCAAAACACTGCCCCAGCCAGCAAGACAGAAGAACGATGGGATTCTAGCCAGGTGAAAGAAGCCTCTTACTCCTGAAGGAGGAGGGGCTCCTTCATTGCCGTCGGGCAACTTCCCGCCGATACTCGCGCTTGTTCCACGCAACCTGGGCGCCGTTCTTCCGATCGATGATGAGGTGGTCCACGAAGAACTCCAGCATTCGCGAGAAGTTCACTCCGGTGTGCCCGGCATCCGTCCCCACCGCCATCTCGTACGACTTGCCCACCCGGTCGAGGGCATGAGTCATCTGGTAGGTGTTGGCGGGATGGACATTGTTGTCCGCCGACCCGAAATACAGCAGCAGCTTGCCCTTCAAATCCTTGGCGTACTGCATCGCGCTTCCTGCCTCATAGCCTGCCTTGTTCTCGCCCTCCCCGGGCAGGCCCATGTAACGCTCGGTATAGATGGAATCGTAATTCAGCCAGTCCGTTACTGAAGAGGAACAGGAACCCGCCCGGAAAACGTCGGGATACCGCACCACGCACATGAGGCTGGAGTAGCCTCCATAGCTGGTGCCATAGATACCGACGTTGTCGCCATCGATATACGGGCGCTTGGCGAGGGCCTTCACCCCGGCCGCTTGGTCGTCCATTTCCACGATTCCGAGCTTCCCGTAAACCGCGTCTCGGAACGCCTTGCCCCGGCCACTCTGCCCCCGACCCTCGATAGTGCAGACCAAGAATCCAAATTCGGTGATCGCGTCGGGGGTGGTGAAATTCTCGAATCCGCCGCCCGATTCCGGCCCGGCATACACGCTGACCAACAGCGGATACTTCTTGTTGGGATCAAAATCGCTTGGGAAGCTGAGAGTGCCCCAGCACTGGGTTTTTCCGTCGGCGGCGGTAAAGGTAAACCGCTCCGACTTCTTGAGCCCCAGTTCGTCGAACTTCGCCAAGTCCGCCTTCGCCACTTCCGCCAACACCTTTCCCTTTGCATCGCAGATACGGGTTGACGAAGGCTGGTCGGTTCGGGTGATGGTATCGGTGAACGCCTCGCCATTGGGCGAAAGGTTGACCTGGTGGTGCCACTTGGGATCGGTGAGCCGAACATCCCCTTTGCCGTCGAGACCGACCTTGTGGAGCTGGGCCAGATAGGGATTCTCGCCGCTTCGAGCGGTGTACCAAACCGTGTTCTTCTTGAGGTCGACCTTCGTGATCCCAATGAGGTCGAATTCGTTCTTGGTCACCGTCGAGATCAGCTTTCCCGAGAGGTCGTAAAGGTAGATATTGCGGAACCCATTCCGCTCGGATGTCCAAAGGAAGCGCTTGGGGCCGGGTTTGTCCTCTTCCAGGTACTGGATCCCAGGGTGGTTTTCAACCCAACTCTGGGGCCAAGACTCTTTGATGATCACCCGGCACTTGCCAGTTGAAGGATCAGCCCCACAGAACTCCATCACGTTCTGCTTTCGGTTCGTCCGGTTGAAGAAGAGCTCTTTCCCGTCCGGCGACCAGCGCACATCGTAAACGTAGTGCCCGATATCCGGCGTCCCGGTGTCGAAACTCGTTTCGACGGTGTTCGTCTTCTTGGTTTCCAAATCGTAAACGAACAGGGTCACGACCGGATTGGGAGCGCCTGCCTTGGGATAGGCCTCGATGTCCAGTCCGTCCTGAACCTTGCCCTGGTCCATCGCGAGGTAGTAATCGGGCACCTTGCTCTCGTCGAACCGGTAGAAAGCCAGTTTCTTGTCGTCGGGTGAGAACCAGAGGGCCTCCCGGACGCCAAGCTCCTCGCCGTACACCCAACTGGCAATACCGTATTTCGTCCGGTCCTTGGCATTGCCGTCGGTCGTGACCGCGACTTCGTTCTTACCGTCGGCATCGGCCAGATAGACATTGCGATCCCGATGAAACGCTTTGCGCTTCGTGTCGGAGGTAAAAATGGTGTCGAATTGCCGGCCACGCGCGGGGTTGCGACGTTGGGCGGTTCGGCCCCCACTTGGGACCGACGTCGATGCTTCCAGTTCACCTTCGGTTGCTTTCTTGGCGCCAAGGTCGAAGATGTAGCTCTTGCCGTCGAAGGTGTAGCCAACTTTCCT
>JADZBW010000179.1 GCA_020851885.1 Fimbriimonadaceae bacterium
GGACATGATCTTGGCTCGCTCCGCCGCCTCGAGCGCTTTTAGGGCAAGCTCCTTTGGAATCTTCACCAGCGGGCGGATCATGCCCACACCTTTGGTGGTGTAGTAGACCGCGTCCTTCGCCGGCGAGAGACTCATTTGATCCACCTCGGCGGCTACCAGGGCGCTCTGGTGAGGTCCTTTTAACTGAGCCACAAGCCAAGCCGCTTTTAGAAGCACAGGCTGCTCGATCACCTGGGATTGCGTGCCGCCCGCTTGCAGGACGAATGGCTCCACCGGTTCCTTCGTCGCCTCCGGTTTGAAATCGGGCTTTCTGACCAATTGCCCGGCCGAGAAGTTCAATTCGAAAGCAACCATTCGTGCCTTCTTCCCAGGCTCCATCTCAACGGTCATGAGGATTGGCGACCGGGATCCTTTGGGCCAAATCAAATCACCGAACCCTTGCCTTCCTGGGACACTGATTCCGTTTCCTATTCGACCGTCCGAGCTAATCGGAAGGTAACGACTGACCGTAGATTCAATTCGGCCTTGTTCTGGCCGCCCGTGAACCACCAAAATGGCGCCGGCGGTAGGATCAGACTCGACCGCGGCGTCTTCGTTGGCGCCTGGTTCGAAGAAGTTCACAACCTTGCCGGTAGCTGCCATCAAGAGCGTGAACGCCTCCTTCATGTCGATGCGCCTCCCTTGATCGTTCTTCACAACAAAGGAAGTACAAAGGACCACCGACTTACTGCCTGGAAGCCAAACCGCATCGAATACATCTCCCTTATCCAAGGGAATCCTGGACACAACGGTCGACGTTTGCTTCGCAACATTAACCAGGCGAACGACCTTTTCTGGCGCCACCGGGGGCGAAGCGCCCGGACCTTTGGCGATCGCTTCCGCCATCATCTCGGGGGTGAACTTCACCTCCGTTGCAAAGGAGATCAGGTACTTGCCATCAGGCGACCAAACGGCTTTCTCAGCCCCATTGGGAGCGACCACGATGGGCGGTAGGAGGCCAATAGCCTCGGTATCGGTGAAGACCAACTCCTTGTTTGGGTCCAATTGGCCAAACGCGGCAACCCCGACGAAAGCAACACCCAAAGTGCAAATCAGCTTCATGGTTTCCTCAACCCAAAGGACGCAGGGCCTCGACGATCCGTTCTTACTCTTTGGCCCTTATCCCAGTGGGAAGCTTTAGCACGGTTCCGGCCTTGATGCCGAATCTGGCGGCTCTGCCCGGCTTCAGCTCCAACACAAACTGGGCTTCACCCTTGCAGGGAACACCGCTCTCGTCGTATGGCTTGCCTACCCCGACATTGAGAACCTTGCACTTGGAATCGATGTAGCAAATGTCGAGGCCAAGAGGACAGTTCTGCATCCAGAAACTACGAGTTGCCGCATCCTTGAAGATGAACAACATGCCTTCGGTGTCCTTCACATCCTTGTCGGTCAGCCACATCATGCCTTCGGCACGCTTGCTTTCGTCGTCCATGATCCAAACCGAAAGCGTGTGGTTCCCCACTTTCATCGTCTTGCTATCAAGTTCATTAAGCTGGTGAATGCGCTCCACTTTGTACCGGGGATCCTGAGCCTTCTGCTCGATCTCTGGCGTGGATTCTGGCTTGGTCTGAGTTGCCGATGACTCCGGTTTCGGCGCTGGTGGATTCGCAACCACCGCTTCGGGCCCTTTACAACCCAAAATCACAAGAAGTACCAACCCAATGGAAATTCGTTTCATGGCTTATCTGTGTGGAACATACTCACTCGCCTGAGCTTCGTATGCGGAAATCGAGTCTTCAAGTAGCAACGTCGTGCCCACCAAATCGAGACCTTTGAGCAAAGCATCTTTGCTTGCCGGGCTAATGTCGAAGGGAAACTCTTCGGTGCCGAGACGTACACATTGATTCGGCAGATCGACTTCCAGAACCGCTCCAGAACCTGCCCGAGAAACCACCTCGTGGTCCGATTCGCCAAGTTCGACAAGCAGCAGTCCGCAATTGGCCGAATTCTGGCGAAAGATGTCGCTATAGGCAGCACTGGTCGCCGTTCGCTTGGCGACGACTGCTTTGAATCCAGCCTGTTGAATGGCCCATACTGCATGCTCTCGGGAAGACCCACATCCGAAATTGGTGCCCACAACGAGGATAGAAGCGCCCTTGGAATCCTCTTGATCCAGAGCGAAAGCAGGCCCCCGCACATCGTTGAACAACAGTTCGCCATACCCGCTCCGAGTAACCATCGACAGAAACCGAGCCGGAATGATGCGATCCGTATCGACATTGTCGTCCGGGAGAACCGCGATGATCCCTCGATGAACTGTGAAGCCTGGCATCCTCCGATTCTGGCATACTCACCCCAGTCCATGGTCGTTCCCGACAAGCCCGAATTTTTGCGTCGCGTTGCCGGTGGCAAGCGCATGCCCATCTACCGAGACCTTCTCGCCGATGTCGAAACTCCCGTCAGCGCTTATTGGAAGCTCTCGCATGATCAGACCTATAGCTTCCTGCTTGAAAGCGTTACGGGCGGTGAACAGCTTGCCCGCTATAGTCTCCTCGGAATTCGGCCCAAGATCGTCCTGCGCACCAAGAATGAAAGTGTCACCCGTGAGTCTGCGAATGAGCCTAGCGGGCGAAGGTTGGGCCATGGCGAGGATCCTCTCCACGCACTGCGTTCTGAGCTGGCAGGACCTGAAGTCGTCGCGGTTCCAGATCTTCCAGCGTTCGTCGGCGGCGCCGTTGGAATGATGAGCTATGACTTGGTGAGGTTTTTCGAGAAGCTTCCGGATTCCACGGTCGACGATCTCAACGTCGACGACCTCGCGATGATGCTTACCGATACCGTCGTCGTCTTCGACCACGCCAAAAACGTGATCCGTATCATCGCCATGGCCACTGAAGAGTCCTACGACGAGGCGGTGAAGGAGATCGAGGAGATTGTCCACAAGCTGAAGTCGCCGTTGCCGAATCTGCCGGATGTGGAGAACCGCGATCATCCGATCCATCCAATCGAAAGCAACTTGCCGAAGGCTCGGTTTGAGGAAATCGTTACCCGGATGGTCGAATACATCGCGGCCGGCGATGCGTTTCAACTGGTTCCCTCACAACGCTTTCAAACGCAAGTCGACGTGCATCCGCTCACCCTGTATCGAGCCCTACGTTCTCTCAATCCATCGCCTTACATGTTCATTTTGAGATTTGGAGACTTTGATATCGTCGGCGCCTCACCCGAGCTTCTTGTCTCCCTTCACGGCCGTAAGGCAAGGGTGAGACCCATTGCCGGGACTCGCTGGCGTGGAGGGACGCCTGAAGAAGACAAGGCACTCGAAATGGAGCTTCTTGCCGACGAGAAGGAGCGGGCAGAGCACATCATGCTTGTCGATCTGGGACGCAATGACCTTGGCCGCGTCTGCGAATACGGCTCCGTGGAAGTCAATGAGCTGATGGTGATCGAGCGATACAGCCACGTGATGCATATCGTCAGCGATGTGACGGGAACCCTTGAAGTCGGCAAAGACGCCTATGACCTCATTCGTGCCTCATTCCCTGCCGGCACGGTTGCGGGAGCTCCCAAAGTCAGGGCAATGGAAATTATCGACGAGTTGGAGTCCACTAGGCGCGGGCTCTATGCAGGCGCCGTCGGCTTTGTCAGCCACACTGGAGACTTCGATGCGTGCATTGCGATTCGAACGATTTATCTCAAGGATGGAAAGGCCTACGTTCAGGCGGGTGGCGGCGTGGTCTTCGATTCCAAACCTGAATTTGAGTTCAATGAAAGCTGCAACAAGGCGAAAGGATCTTTGAGGGCCATCGAAATCGCTCAGGCCGGACTATACCCAAGCGAAACGTCGTCATGCCCATTTCCGAGAAGCAAGGGCGGGTCGAGCATTTAGCCCGAGTGTAGATCGTATTCCCGAATCCCCATCTCCGCGAGCGTGCGGTTCATCACGTCTCGGTCATAGCGGTCCATCTGCCCCGCTCGGTCCAATTCCAGGTCCGCCTCCTGTTCCTGGCCCGAGGCTCTCAAGAGCGCCTCCAGGAGTCCGTGGTAAAGGTGCCTCTCGGTATCGAGGTCGCTTGCCAACCGAATGGCCTTGATCGCTTCCGACTTCCTGTCAGTTCGCCAGAACGCGACGGAGGCCCTGAGATAGAGAAAGTCATCGCCAGGCGACAATTCGATCGCCGCCCGGAAGCTCCGGAGTGCCTCCTCATAGCGCTTCAGCTGCAGTTCCAGGTCCCCCACCCAGTAGTGGTAGAACGATTCGTCCGGTTTGACGACCACGGCATACTGCGCGACCGCCAGCGCCCGGTTCGGCTCACCCATGTCTCTCAGCGTTTCGGCCAGTTTGATGTGGTAGTAAGCATTGCCGGGATCGAGATGGATCGCCTTTTCAAGTTCGGCAACGCTGTCTCGGTAACGACCCGACCGCCTCAGGAGATCGCTGAGGCCCAGTAGGGACTCTGGAGCATCGTTCTTAGCTTTCAGAGCCTTGCGATATTGGCGGAACGCTTGGAGTTCATAGTCTGCGTATTCGTACGCGCCAGCAAGGTCGATCAAGGTCTCCGGCTTCGTCGCGTCATGTTGCGAAATCGCCTCCTTGAAGTGTCGAATGGCGTTTTGGTAATCGCCTTCGCTTAGCCGCTGCCTTCCGAAATCCTCGCTTTCATCTGCCGATCGCCCGGTCAGGGCGTCGCGCAGGGCTTTTTCCTCGCTGTCACCTTCAAGGTCGACGACGTTGAACAGCTCGGCAATCTGCCGAAAGGAGGGATTCATACCTCTATTGTGGACTATCGCTTGACGGTGCCGCCCTTGGCGTAGGCCCCCGTCGAGGTGGGCCGAATGGTCAATGTCGCCGGATAGCTGCTGCCCGAAAGGGGAACCGTGATGATCGAGAGGAGTTTCGTTCCACCCGGTTCTAGATTGAACCGCAAGATCTGGGCTTCCGTCTTGGGCTGAAGCAATGGGGTCTTGATGTACTGGCCATTGACGAAAAACAGCGCGCCGGAATAGCCTGCGCTTGCTTCAAAAACCACTTCAACTTCACTGGACGTCAAGGTCGGGTTGTCGACCTGCGCCTTGATCGTGTAAGTTACGCCGAAATTGCCGCTGAGTTGATCGAGCTTGTCCGCTCGGGCAATCGCCTTTTCGCCAATTCGAAAGAACGCATGCCGGCCACCAACCGAGTAGGTACCGGATTCTTCCTTGTACGGGTTGGGGTAGATGTGGATCGAAGGAATGACGGCGTTATGGTCGATGTCTTGCAGCTTCTGGGCACCAAGGACTCGCCAAGGGGTGCTGCTTCGCGTGGCCTCTTGCCACCGTGCGTCAAGGGGGATAGCCGGTCGGGCTTCGGTTCGTATCGTCACCTGATCGGGGCCACTGTCGAGGAGTCTCAAGTAGCACAGCCCACTCATCGTTTGGCCGTGGGCGATTCTGCGCATCGCGACCGGTAAACGGGTCTTCGGGGGAATCGCAATGACTTCACCAGAGCTCATGACCCATCCCTTCA
>JADZBW010000180.1 GCA_020851885.1 Fimbriimonadaceae bacterium
TCGGGCGGGGGATGTAGTGCACCCCTGCCCGACAAGATTTACAGGATCGGGTATCGACGTCCGGGCCTTACCGTCCGCCAGCGGCCTTCGCCACAATCTCCGTCGCAATGTTGTTCGGGACTTCCTCATAGTGGGAAGGAGTCACGTTCGGCTGGGCTCGACCCTGGGTCAGCGATCGCAGCGTGGTGACGTAGCCGAACATCTCGGAGAGCGGGACGTGGGCGTTGATGATTGTCACGCCGCCCATGGCGGGCTCCATGCCCTCCATACGACCGCGTCGGCTGTTGATGTCTCCCACCACGTCGCCGACATTCTGCTCGGGGGTGGTGACCTCCACGTGCATGATCGGTTCCTTGATGACCGGATTCGCCTTCTTCATCGCTTCCTTGAAGGCGATAATGCCGGCCTGCTTGAACGCATTCTCGTTCGAGTCGACTTCATGGTAGCTGCCTTCCAGCAATGTCACCTTGACGTCGACGACCGGATAGCCCGCGATGACGCCGGTATCCAAAGCCTCACGAACACCCTTTTCGCAGGCAGGGATGTATTCCTTCGGAATCGATCCGCCGACGACTTTGTTCTCAAAGACGAAGCCGGTTCCCGGGGCCTGAGGCTCGATCGAAATCCAGCAGTGGCCGTATTGGCCGGATCCACCGGTCTGTCGGATGAAGCGGCCTTCGCCCTTCGCCAACGTTCGAACAGTCTCACGGTAAGCAACCTGGGGCTTGCCCTGATTGGCCTGGACGCCGAATTCACGGTTCAAACGATCGACGATGATCTCGAGGTGAAGTTCACCCATTCCGGAAATGATGGTCTGGCCGCTCTCCGGATCGGTGAAGACGCGGAAAGTGGGGTCCTCTTGGGCCAAACGCTGCAAGGACGTACCAAGCTTCTCCTGGTCTGCCTTGGACTTGGGCTCGATGGCGATTTGGATAACCGGTTCTGGGAACTTGATCGATTCAAGGGCGACCAGGTTATTCTCGTCGCAGACGGTGTGGCCAGTGTTGACGTCGCCCAGTCCGATGACGCCGACGATTTCGCCCGCGTAGACTTCGTCGATATCGTTTCGGCTGTTGGCATGCATCTCGAGAATTCGGCCAACGCGTTCGGTACGGACTCGGAAATCGTTTGTCTGCGGGTCTCGGTAGGTGATCGCCACCGGGCTTCCCTTCTTGAGCATTCCCGAGTAAACGCGAATATAAGTCAATCGACCGACGTATTTGTCGGACATGATCTTAAACGCCAGGGCGCTGAAAGGCGCCTTGTCGTCGGGATTGCGCTGAACCTCTTCTTCCGTCTTCGGGTTGACTCCGCCAACCCCGCCCACGTCGAGTGGGGAGGGGAGGAAGTCGACAACCGCGTCCACCATCGCTTGGACGCCCTTGTTCTTGAACGACGAACCGCTGATGATCGGAACGATCTTGTTGGCGATGGTTCCTTTTCGTAGCGCAACCCGGATATCGGACTCGGAAATTTCAACCCCTTCCAAGAAGCGCTCCATGATCGAGTCGTCGAAATCGGCGATCGCTTCGATCATCTTCTCGCGCCACTCTGCGGCCCGCGCCTTCATTTCCTCAGGAATATCGGTCTCGCGGAATGTCTTTCCCTTGTCGTCGTCGGTATCGTAAACCGCTGCGCGCATGGTGATCAAGTCGACATAGCCCAGATAGGCGGATTCGGCGCCGATGGGAATTTGAATGGGGGCGGCATTGGCGCCCAAGCGCTCTTTCACCCGCTGGACGACCGTGAAGAAGTCCGCGCCCAACCGGTCCATCTTGTTGATGTAGATGATTCGAGGCACGCCGTACTTGTTGGCCTGTCGCCAAACGGTTTCCGACTGGGGCTGAACGCCACCCACCGCGCAGAAGACGGCGACGCAGCCATCGAGGACGCGCAGCGAGCGCTCCACCTCGACGGTGAAGTCGACGTGACCGGGCGTGTCGATGATATTGATCTTGTGTTCGGGCTTGTCCTTGTTGGAGCCGCTCCAGAAGCAGCTCGTTGCCGCCGAGGTAATGGTGATTCCCCGCTCCTGCTCCTGCTCCATCCAGTCCATGGTGGCGGCGCCTTCATGCACTTCACCCATCTTGTGGGTCTTGCCGGTATAGAAGAGAATGCGCTCCGTGGTTGTGGTCTTCCCGGCATCGATGTGAGCGGCGATTCCAATGTTACGGACGAGTTCTAGTGGGTGACTACGGGGCATTTATTTTCTCTTTCTACTGTCTGGCTATGTTCTGGGACAGGGGGATTTCGGGCCTGATTCGGCAAAACGCCCCTGGCTGCATGCAACAGGGGCGGCGTGTACCTCGACTCGCTTATGCTCGAACCTGGGTGTCGGCCTCCTGCATTGTCTGCTCCGATACACACGTTCACGTGCATATCACAATCTAGAATTATGGGCGGTTGAGCTTCCGAATTGCAATTGGACCTATTGGCTTGGGCCGCAGCCATGCCCCAAGCCCTTTGGCCGGAGTCAAGCCCAAGAAACGCAGAGAGGTTCGAAAGAAACTGGGAGCCTAATACTGTCGCAAAAGCTATCTAGTGGTCTTGCCTGCTGCCTTTTGCGCATCGATATTGTAGTAGGAGACACCACCGTCTACCAGGCTGACACTAATCGTCGCCAACGACTTATGGGCAGACAATCTTACAAACCCGGCGCAGATCACGGGGTCGCCACCATGATGCCCTTCCTCCGGTCTAAACGCGAACTCCAAATCCTGGGCTTTTGGCATTCCCAATTTCTTTGCCAGTGCCGACACAAATTCAGGCCCACGCTCCTTCGGAATTTGCTGTTGCTCGGCACGGCGGAATTTCTTGCCGGGGTACCAGTTTCGGTCATGGTTGAAATACTGCACAACCTGCCGCATCTCCATGTCGTAGCTTATGGATACACCCTGGCGGACCGGCGACCAAGCATAGCCAACCGACCAAATCGGTCGCTTGCCCTCCTCCTTGCTGCTCCGACGGCTGACCATGACAAACTTGCTTTCGTCCACATCCCGAAAACCGATGTCCTCCAAAAAGCCCTTGCCGGCGGCTCGGGCATCTTCTGCAGTTGGGTCCATTGCCGTCGGGATGTAATTCCTATGAGTGACCGAACCAGGAGACAATACCGCCTTGTGGATGTGGGAAGGCTTCTTTGGCCACACCAAAGCGGCAAACAAACCAACCACTGCGACTGTCCCGATGCCCAGCTTAACCAGTCGGAACTTTCCGCGCATTCTGCTTCACCTTCCAAGGTGCGAACCAGTAGCCATTGATCCCGCCATCCAGTAAGTCGATAGAAAGGCCTCCAACTCGCACGCCGGAAGGATTCGCAAACGTCATTCCCGCCCTACCCGCGCTTTTTGGCAGGTCGCCAGGATTTTGTTTGAAGTCAAAGCTGTCTGGCTTGCAGTTTGAGGGAATCCCTAGCTTCCGCGCCATTATCTCCACCCGGCGACGA
>JADZBW010000181.1 GCA_020851885.1 Fimbriimonadaceae bacterium
GCCCTCTCCCGATCTGGGACCCGGACCGATTGCGATCACCGACCACCTCACCAAACGGTCTCTCTCCATTCCGGATGCGACACTGGCAAGCGTGGACGCTCCGAAAACCCGCCCCAACGGACGCAAGATCACTTTGAAGAGAGGGAGGTATTCCCAGGTTGCCTGGATCGATCTGGCCTCGGGCCTTGTTTGGACGCAAACGAAGGGGCGGCGCAAGTACGCCAAGCTGGATAAGGCAAGTGTGAAGAACCTCCGTGAGTGGTTAATGCGTAGGTAGATGACCCATGCATCCTTCCGTTGGATTCTAGACGATACTGAAGAATCACGGCTCCTCGCTTTTTACAGTCGCATCGCGAGGAACCGCCATCGTCCTGCTTCTACGTAAAGGAATCCAATATTACGGGTCAATTCCTCCAATTCCCCACGACGACATCGGGAGACCCTTCGCATTCTGACCCGAAATCGAAATCATCAACTCGAATCGAGATCCTCGGGGCATCGACGAGTTCAGGAAGGCTCGGCATGCCTCTTTGCTTCGGAAACCAAAGGTATCGACATAGGTTAGTAAGTGGAGTTCGATCGCATTGCAAATTTCTGGAGGCAAATCCGATTCTTCTATTTCGCTCTTTCCGTCCCACTTTTCAGAGCCTGACTGCCCGTCCTTGACTGCTTTGTCGGTAACTTCTTTACGAATCTTTTCGATCTTTTCCGACTCTTCCATCTGTTGGTCGAGCAAGGTATCGAGGGCCAATCCATTCAGCTTGGTCTTTACAATGGCGTTCTCAATTTCGGTGGAAACAAAAACATGAACTGGCTGCTTCGCCGCTTGTTCCCGCCGGGCGCGCCAGGCGGCCTTACGAGCTTGTTCCGCTTCCACACCGGATAGCGCTTTGAGATTTGGGGTCGCCAGGTCCCGTGTCATCTCTGGTGTCACGAGCTTGAATTGATCTTCGATCACTTTGCCGTTTGTTTCGAAGCGAGACTTCAGAGCGAATGAGAAGCCATGTTTGAGGTCTGGGTTTTTCAATGCTGGGACGGCGAAATGGGGAGCCAAAGGAGAGCCCCTAATCAGCTTCTTCATCGCCGCTTGCTCCGCAGGATTGATGTCGCCATATCGCACTCCGCTCTTACCAACATTCTCCGTGGCGACTTTGAGCGCCAAGGTGTACCAACCAAGGCGGTCTCCAACGACCAAGATCTTCTCAATCGCGATTCTTGCTCCGTCCTTCTCGACGAAGATAAACCTGGATCGAACTTCTGCGCCAGGGATATCCCAGTTTTCGATCAGAGCCTTTGCTGCTTTCTGGTCTCTGGAGGCAATCACGATCGCCTCAGCGCAAACGTTTGAGCCAGCGAGAAAGATCGAAGCCACCGTAGAGAGGATGTCAATTAGAAAAAGTGTGTTCCTTGTGTACTCCAAATATCCACTAATCGTGCTTTAGTCCGGCCTAATCATCACGAAAGGACAACTTCATGAAAGCAACTCGGAAGGAAGCAGATAGCGAGGGCTTGAGGAACCATACACCTGTCCATAGATCTTGTATTACATTAGATTTGCACGTTTGGATTCATTTTGGCTTAGAAATCGCCCTTGTCGAACATGAGGTTTGAATCTGTCAAAATCCCTATCCTATGAGCAAAGACTTGGGAATTACCGCCAGGGGTGATAACTACGCCGACTGGTACAACGAACTGGTCGTGAAAGCCGACCTCGCTGACTACTCGGCGGTGCGCGGCTGCATGGTCATCAAGCCCCATGGGTATCGCATGTGGGAATTGATGCAAGGCGGTTTGGACGGCCTCTTCAAAGCCACCGGCCACGTGAACGCTTATTTCCCTCTCTTCATCCCCAAGTCGTTCTTCGAGAAGGAAGCCGAGCACGTAGAAGGTTTTGCCAAGGAGTGCGCGGTGGTAACCCACCATCGCCTCAAGGCCAATCCTCAAGGCAAGGGCCTGATTCCGGACCCAGACGCCGAACTCGAAGAACCGCTGATCGTTCGGCCAACCAGTGAGACGGTGATTTGGAACACCTATAAGAAATGGATCCAGAGCTACCGCGATCTTCCACTGTTAATCAACCAATGGGCAAACGTCGTCCGATGGGAGATGCGCACGCGCCTCTTCCTGAGGACTGCCGAGTTCCTGTGGCAAGAAGGACACACCGCCCATGCCACCTATGAGGAAGCCGAGCAGGAGTCCTTGACCATTCTTCACAAGTGTTATGCGCGCTTTGCCGAGGAATGGATGGCGGTGCCCGTCCTTCGCGGCGTCAAGAGCGAAAATGAAAAGTTCGCGGGAGCCGACCACACCTACTGCATCGAGGCGCTGACCCAAGACCTGCGATGCATCCAGGCGGGAACTTCGCACCACTTGGGGCAGAACTTCGCCAAGGCGTTTGATGTGCAATTCCAGTCGGCGGAGGGCAAGTTGGAGCATGTCTACGCAACATCGTGGGGCGTCTCCACTCGGCTAATTGGCACCCTGATCATGGCTCATTCAGATGACAAGGGTCTCGTCTGCCCACCTCGACTTGCTCCCATCCAAATCGTGATCGTTCCGATGGGGCGCGATGAGGAAACCCGCACCAAGACGATTGGCGCCGCCCAGAATCTGGCAAACGAACTTGCGACCCTGAGCTACGGCGGACAGGAAGTTCGCGTGAAGATCGACGATCGCGAAAAGGAGTCGCCTGGTTTCAAGTTCAACCATTGGGAGATGCGCGGCGTCTGCATTCGGGTGGAAATCGGGCCGCGAGATCTTGAAGCGGGGGCCGTTCCGGTTTCTCGTCGGGACACCGGCGACAAACAAACCCTGAGCCTCGGGCCGACCACTGCGGGAGTCCTCGTCGACCTTCTTGGCGAAATCCAGAAGGACATTTATGAAAAGGCGCTTGCGTTTCGGGAAGCCAATACCCATCGCGTGGACACTTGGGAGGAGTTTGCCGCCCGGTTCGACGGCGAGGGTGGAGGTGGATTCGTGCTCGCCCACTGGGACGGCACGACGCAGACCGAGGAACTCATCGCGGAGAAGACCAAGGCAACGATCCGGTGCATTCCATTGGAACCGCTACACCCAGGAGACGATGAGCCCGGAACCTGCGTTCTCACCGGCAAACCGAGCGCGCGCCGCGTGGTGTTCGCGAAGGCGTACTAAGGCATCCAGGCTTGAACGGTCCCGTCGCTCGGGGGGGACCGTTCCCCTTCAGAATCTCTCGGCAAGCGACTTGATGACGGCCGGCATCCACTCCGATTTTCGGTTGGTGCGGACGTCGAGCCACAGCGCATGGTTCGTTGGCCACCAAGTCGCTTCGAGGGTCCCCTTCTGCTTCGGAATCGTGATGTGCCAATGGGTGCACTCCTCGTACTTCTCCAAAGATCCCCGATGGACCCTTAATCCCAATTCCTTGCAAGCCGCCTCGAAGGACTCGACGACGTTTTGCGCAGGCGGGATGAGGTCGTGGCGTTCGGACATGGGAACATTGTGGCAGTGTGCGCAGTTTGCGTCGCCACCTACTGGCATCGCGGGTCAAAGCGACGACGAGTTGCCGCACCCAATCCAACAACCGGGGTACAACCGTAGCCTATGAGCCTCCTGGCCGCTACGATCGCCGGCTTCCTTATGGCACACTCCGGAGACCCCAATAATCCGCAGCATCCCCCGGTTCCCAATCCGGATGCGATTCTGAACGTGCCCCCGCCCCTCAGCCGGTTCAGCCTGCGTAACCCGCTACCGAGCCTCGGCAGCGTGATGATGGATTGGATGGGTGACGGCATCGGATTGGCACAGACCATCGCCCGAAGCCAAAACCTGCAGGCCCGCATCCTTTGGATCGACGCAACTGCCAATATCGACCGCGTCAATGCGCCGGAAAAGATCGCGACCCTCGTCAAGAACATCCGCCTGGCGGGGTTCAACACCGTGGTGTTCGATGTGAAGCCGATTAGCGGCCAGACGATGTACCCAAGCAAGATCGCGCCGCGGCTCTATGAGTGGAAGGGCAAAGTGATGCCAGCCGACTTCGACCCACTCAAAAGCATGGTCGATGAGTGCAAGAATGCTGGCTTAAGCCTATTCGTATCCCTCAACGCATTTAGCGAGGGCCATCGGGATTTCAAGGTTGGGCCCGGCTACGACCGAAAGGACCTGCAGACCGTGCTCTACGAGCCATTGCTCTCGGCCTACTCCAGTTACAACGACAACTTCCCGGTCAGCCCGATTTTCAACAAACCGACGACGAACGGAGATCAGATCGCCTGTTACAACGACCGCAACGCCCTACCGGATACCGCGACTGCCGATATGCATGCCGTAGCCCTTGATCGATTTGGGGTGGTGACGGCCACGTACCAAGGCGTCAATGTTCCTGCCGCGCGAGTCCCGGTGGCAGGTAGCGTGCTCGTGGGCAAAGGCGCGGCCGCGACTTTCCTGAGAAATCAGGGCACGCTGAACTCGAAAATCCGCTTCGACTCGGTGCCGAAGTTCATCCCCATCAGCGACCGTCCCGATCAGCAGGTTCCGCTGATGATGAACCCGAATCACCCCGAAGTTCAGGCCTATGCCGAATCGATCATCAAGGAAGTCGTCACCAACTACGACGTCGATGGAGTGATTTACGACGATCGGATGCGGTACGGAGGTATCAACGCCGACTTCAGCCAAGTCACCGAGCGGCAGTTCGAACAGTACATCGGGCGGCGGATCACCTGGCCGGACGACGTATTCAAGTTCACGCTCAGTCCATCCTTGAACCGGGGAGTTGTTCCCGGCCAGTATTACGAAGCTTGGCTGACCTTCCGAGCGCAGACCTTGCGCAATTTCATGCTGCGGATTCGCCAGACCGTCAAGGCGGCACGGCCCAGAACCCACTTTGGGATGTATGCCGGTTCTTGGTACGGCGAATATCCGCGCCTCGGCACGAATTGGGGCAGTTCGGAATTGGAAGCGGGATTCTGGTTCCTGACTCCCGAATATGCGCGTACAGGAATCGCACCGCTTTGCGATTTCATGATTACCGGCTGCTACTATCCAACCTCGACGATCTACGATGCCCTCAGCCAAGGGGTGCCCGTAGGAAATTCAGTGGAAGGAGCGGGCCAATTAGTAAACCGAATCGTGCGCGACCAGACCTGGGTTTATGCGGGAATTTCCTTGGACATGTTCAAGGGCAACCCGGATGGACTTCGCGCCGCTCTGCAAGGCGCATGTGGGTCGACTCAGGGCGTGATGGTGTTCGACCTGTCCCATGACATCGAGCCGATGTGGCAAGTGTTCGCCCAGGCATTTGCCAACGATCGCCGTACGGCGCCTCATTCGGCCGTCGGACTGCTGGCGGACGTTCGAAGGCGTCGAGCCCAGGTGGACAAGACGACCGGTTACAAAGAGCCGCCCGTGGTCATCAACGCTGGCAGCAACGGCGTCGGAATGTAACTCCTAGGGGCCGGCAGGGGCATCAACCATTGGGGCGCCGCTGCGTGCGGCTTCGTGTAGCGCCATGCGGTCGAACCTGTTGGAGAGGATCAAACCCAGCCCAACAAGGAACTTGACAATTTGAACCACAAATGCGGCGATATTCTCAGTATTCGACTCTTGAAGCTGTGCGACAACATTGAGTTTCACGAACAGATTCGCAATGTCGCTTAGTGCATTGAGGGCGATGAAGCCACCCAGGCCGGAAAGGACCAGTCTGGCGACCCAAGCCCCGCTTTGCACCCTCGCCTCCGCCTCCGCCACGGGCCCTGCGAATCTGTTGGCGCTTGTCCAGAGAATCGCAAAAAGCACGATATAGATGACGGGCATGGCCACCGGCCCCACCAAGTAGAACAAAGAGGGAGCCGGCCGGCCTATTGCCATTTCCCTCAAGCTGAAGTAGGCATAAATGTGGTTGAGGGCAATGAACAAAGCGTAAACGGCCAGTCCCCTCGAAACGACGAATCCAAATTGACGAGCTACCATGCGACCTCGATAACGGGACCTGGCAACCTCGATGTTGGTTGCGCCCTACTTCGCTTCCACTGGAATACCACCAACGGCGCCAACGGCAAAGATATAGTCGTCCTTGCTCAGCTTCTTTGCGGTGTAGGTGGCGACCGCGCCCAGGCGCACGTTGCCTTGCCAAACTGGGGAGGTGGTTTCCCGCCAATAGACAGTGTAGCGCACGCCGGGTTCGGCATGCCAATTGACGGTCGTGTCGTGGCCCTGTGATCGATCGATACGAACATTGGTGGGAGCTTGGCCGGCATCGGCGAGATATCCCATCGCGATCAGATTCATCTTGGCCGCGTTGCCGAGGTACTTGAAGTCCACATCGCCAGGGAGGTCATCCTCAGTGTGCTGGCGGGAGTACTCCTCGTGGACCTCGGTAAAGCGGACGGCGTTGAATCCGGCCTGCATAAAAGGAGTGTGGTCGCCGCCCCGACCGAAGCGGTCGTTGCGAAAGACCAATTTCACACCGAAGCCGTCCACAGACTCGCGGGTAAGGAATTCGATGATTCTTGCCAGTTCACGAGAATGGTGCGGTGGAGCCTCCCCGCCGCCCGGCGTCGCCTCAGCGCTGAATACGCGGACCTGCCGGTCGTCCTTCTGCCCAATCTTGTTCTTGGAATTGCCGACCATATCATTGCTGAAGACTGCCTCGATATCCCACTTCTCTGCGACCGCCCGGGCGGCAAGGGCCTTGGAGCCGTACAGGCCTTGCTCCTCTCCGCTGAAGGCGACGAAGACAAGCGTGTTTCGCCATTTCCGCTTGCTCATCACCCGCGCGAGTTCGAGCGCGAGGGCCGTCCCGCTCCCATCGTCGTTGGCGCCCGGCGCGCGCGCTTGAAGGCCCTTCTCTTTGTCGACCATGTTGATCGTGTCGAAGTGCCCTCCCACCAAGATTCTGGTGTTGGTCTCGCCGGGCAGAACGGCAAGAACCTGGACGACTTCCTTCTCCTCCGGCACGCGAGCCATCTTGGGAAGCTTGTACTTCATCACCTCGACTTGCAGCCCTGGAATCTCGCGGTACTGATCCGCAATCCAATTAGCGGCTTCCGTAAGCGTGGAATTATTGGTGTTCCGATCGTTCCAACTGGCCAGTTTCTCCACGGTTGAGCGGAGTCGCTTTGCATCGACCTCTTTGGCGAGGTCCTCGGGCAGGATGATGCCTTGGGTCATGACGGTCATGGCGATGATCGGAAGCATATCTCTAGGCTACATGAGCCAAGAGTGAATCGGCGATACTTTTTTGCACGGAAAGCGGGCAGGGCTAGGCTTTCTTCGTTCGTCGGCGAAGGGCCAATCCAATTCCGGCGGCGCCAAGCACCATGGTAAAGGGCTCAGGCACTGGTGCTGCTGAAAATTCCGCGCGAACCGCAGTCGGATTGTCTCCGAATGCGCTACCACCGTTCAGGACGGCAAATTGAATCCGGTTACTGCCAACCACCAATCCATTTGCAGCCGAAAGGAACACGGTCTTTGTGATTTGGAACGAGTACGAACCGGCTGAACCGAAGGGATGGTAGCCAATGTTGCCGGTAAATCCGTCCGAAGTGTTTGCGTCGTTCAAGAAGAGATACGAGTCGTTGTCGCTTGCCCACTCGACCTGCAACCCGTAGTTGTTCGTAAAGAAACTCGCGTCCAGATTGAAGTCCAACGTGAACCAGGTCGTGCCGGTCGACGATGCAGAATCCCGGCCAATCCAGGCCGAAGGGCCGCTAAATGGAGCTGTGTAGGCACCATTGAAATACGTATTTGCGGAGGTTGCGAAGTCCGTCTGGCTTGTGCCGATCTTCCATCGCTGATCGACGTTTCCGACCAAATTTACGCCGGTGTTAATGTAGGTATCAGCCGCACTCGCTTGGGTCGCAATCGATGCGAATAGGGCTCCGATTGCCGCCACGAACAGCTTTTTACTCTGCATTCTTAGCACCCTGAAATCTTACGGTACTTGTCTGCGGTACAGGCAGATTTCACAGAAAAACCATCACTTTCTGGTACTTATGCGGGGAGTTGGTTCCCTACTCATCCCCGACCCAGCCGGTTTCGTACTGGGGAGCTTTGCCGGTCATCGCGCCCAGCAAGCGCGAGGCCCACTCCGTGACTGGGGATCGGAAGGGCCCGAGTTGGTCGCGCTTTCAGACTCAACTGAACGAGGGATGCGTCTTGAATCTCAATGGTGCTTAAGAGCATCAAGAAAGTCATCCACGGCGATATCCGCCCTTCGTATCAATCCGCGCAGCAGACCCGGCGCCAATTCCCGGTGGTTTGGAACTGAAAGAGTGGCGAACCCTTTTCGATAGAGAATCATATGGCTTCCGGTTTGGTGGTCAATGTTCCAACCGAGATAGTAAATGCGCTTACGGCATCCTTACCTGAAATAACCGGCAGCGAGCCCACTAGACGGCAATTTCTCCGACCAATACAGGACGCGTATGGGGCACATAGGGCTCACCGCGATCTTTGAGGACTCGTAGGACACCGTCGATTGCTTCACGGATGTTGGCCATGGCCTCATCGAGGGACTTGCCCTGGCTGAAGCAGCCCGGAAGCTCAGGCACTTCAGCAACGTATCCCTGATATTCCTCATCAAAGGTAAATATCACCTGGAACTTCATGAACCTATTATAGTGGACTTCACTACGGGCCAGCCCCGCTGTTGCGAGAGCAAGGAAGTCCTTGCTCTACTTGGACCCCCATAAACGTTCAGTCGTGGAAATCCCTACTCATCGCCGACCCAGCCGGTTTCGTACTGAGGAGCTTTGCCGGTCATCGCGTCCAAATCGGCCAAGCTCATCAAGACGTCGCGGGGACGCGGACCGTCGCGGGGACCGACGATGCCGCGCTCTTCCATCGTATCCAGCAGGCGCGAGGCCCTCTGGAATCCGATTGAAAAACGACGCTGGAGCATCGAAGTCGAGGCCTGGCCACGCTCGACCACCCACGTGATGCTCTCCTCCCAAAGCGGATCGGTATCCTCGCTTCCAAAGTCACCCGACTCCTTCTTGGAATCCGAAGCGTTTTCGGCGGCGGGGTCGATCGTGAAGACCGGAGTCTCCTGTTCGCGCCAAAACTTGCAGATGGCTTCGATCTCCTTCTCAGAGACATAGCAGCCCTGAACGCGCAACGGCTTGGAGGCGTCGATCGGCATGAAGAGCATGTCGCCCTTGCCGATGAGGTCTTCCGCTCCCTTTTGATCGAGAATCGTGCGAGAATCGATCTGGGAGGAAACCGCAAACGCCATGCGGGAGGGGATATTCGCCTTGATGGTTCCCGTGATGACATCGACCGACGGACGCTGGGTCGCAATCACCAGGTGAATACCCACCGCTCTCGCCAGTTGGGCAAGTCGCACGATCGAGGTTTCAACTTCGGCGGCGGCCTGGATCATCAAGTCCGCTAACTCGTCGATAATCACGACGATATAAGGCATGCGATCCTGGAAACTCGCTTGGTCATTCCAAGCCTGGATGTTCCGCATACCGTTTTCGCTCAGGACGTCATAGCGACGATCCATTTCGCGCCAGACCGCGCGAAGCACGCCAGGAGCTTCCTTGACATCCTTGATAACCGGGCACATGAGGTGCGGAATTCGGTCGAAGAGGGTCAGCTCCACGCGTTTGGGGTCGATCATCACCAATCGAACATCCTTCGGGGTGTTGCGCATGAGGAGCGACGTGATGAGAGAGGCAAGGCCGATCGATTTACCGGAGTTGGTCGCTCCGCCGATCAAGAGGTGCGGCATCTTGGTCAGGTCGGCATATTTATTGGTGCCGCTGACGTCCTGTCCGAGGGCAATGATCAATCGAGACGGGTTGTCCTTGAACTCCTTGGTATCGACCAGTTCCTTTATGGAAACCGGTGTCGGGGCGGAATTGGGAACTTCCACTCCGATCGCTGCCTTGCCCGGAATCGGGGCTTCCACACGAACCTGGCTCGCGGCGAGATTCATCGCGATGTTGTCAGCAAGGGAGGTGATTCGGGCAACGCGGATTCCCGGGCCGAGTTGAATTTCGTAACGGGTGACGGTAGGGCCGGTGGCCACTTCAACCACATTGGCGTCGATCCCAAACTCCTCCAGGGTGCCTTCCAGCGTTTCGATGTTCTTCTGCATCTCTTGCTGACTGCGCTTTGGCTTTTCCTTGGGAACGGCGAGGAGACTCACCGGCGGAAGCTCGTAGCCTTCTTTTTGAGTGGTCGTACTCAGGGTGGGTCCGCTGGCGGCAGTAGTCTCGTTCGAATTCCGGAAAACCGGCATCTTCTTGAGCTTCTGCTGCCTCTCGTCGATCTCCGAATCCGCTTCATCGGGCAGGGGACGCCGAGACTTGGGCTCGTCCTCGTCCATCTGAACGAGAGCACGGCGGGCAATCTTGGAGTCCTTCTTGGTTGCCCCGCGAGTCAATGTCTTGTTCCTGACATCGACGGCGGTGTTCTTGGCCGATTCCAGCATCGTGCGAATCGGTGTATCTACACAGAGAATCAGTCCAACCATTCCAATCGCGCCGAGACCCACGAGCTTCGCCTGGCCGAGGAGTGAAGAGATCGCCCATCCGACGATCGCGCCAAGGTAGCCACCCGACTGGGTAATCGCCGTAGGATCGAAATAGTCGCCCGCACTTCCTGGTTGAGCCATGATTCCCACTACGGCGAGGAAGATCAGCGTTCGGCCCCAAGTGAGGTGGGTGATGCCAACCGCCTTTTTGCCAGATATGTAACCCGCGCCAAGGATGATTAGAAAAAAGGGCATCGACCAAGCCGCTTTGCCGAAGACGGTCTGAAAGAACCCATGAAGCGCCGCACCGAGAACTCCGGTGTCGGGTATGAGCAGCGAGATCAGGGTGATGATGCCGAGGGCGATCAGGAGCACACCGGCAATATCATGCCCGCGATGGGAGGTGGGTTTGGCGACCGCACGCCCTTTGCCCGAAGCCGATGGCCGGGAAGTGACCTTCATTCCTAGAGTTGCCTGCCTTGGCCCACCATCCTTGGTAGCCGGATACTAGTATACGATCAACTTTGCTTCAAGTCCAATAGGATGAGTAGGTCCTGATCACAAACCAGTATTATTCGTTCGCCCATTTGTTGATCAGCCACCAACAAGCTTGATCGTGAGGCATGAACTTCGGATGGGTGAGAACTTCGAACGCGGGCAGGTAACCCAAGTGGCCATCCCCGAATTCCTTGATCCTCAAAATCACCTTTTCGACATGCTCCTTGGCAACTCGGCATCGTTGGATGTCCGCAAGCGATCCACCCGCATTGAGATTGGTGGCTAGAGCCGTTTTCTCCATGTTTTCGAAGATCTGCCGGCACGGCGTCAGGCTGGCGACGGCCAGGCCGGGAAGACCCTGCGAGTACGCTTGGCGCGCTTGATCCGCATACCGTACGAATTCGATGCCGCCACGCACGAACTCAGAAACTCCACGAGTCGCATGGTCCGGCGCGATCGAAATTGCCTGATTCACGATTGCCATCGCGCGGTCACCGACCTCGCCGGTCAGTTCCTCCTGATGGTGGAGCCAAGCAAGAAACGGGTTGGCATTGAGGAGGAGACGCACTTTTAAGGAAGATCGAATCTTGCCAAAGGCGAACGTCCCACCGACGTTCTGCAACTCCACGCCCATGAGGCGAGCCCATTCGAAGTGACGATCTGAGCGATCCGCGTATGAGGACAACGCCACCGATTGTTCGATCGGCTTGAGCGAATGGTCGACAAGCATCTTGCCGGTGGCTTCGATCATCGGCATAATCGTCTCGTAATTTCCGAACAGTCCACACTCCCAAGTCGTGACGCAAACTCCGTACGCGCCTAACTCGAGGGCGGCATCGATATGCTCTCGAACGTTGCGCTCGCTCTCTGGAAGGTGGCACCAAACCGCATTGTAGGTTTGAATCGCCGGACAACAGACGACCTCAAAGCCATGCTCCATGAACTTGCTGGAAGTCTTGAGCGGGGATTTGAAATACTGCCAGTCGAAGACCAACGTCTCCGTCGGCATGGCGGACATCGCCGTCGGGTGCTCCAAGAGCATATCGCCCCAAACCGCCGGGCGACGACCAGCATCCATGACGCGCTGGGCCAAGGGCGCAATGTGTTCTGCGTAGATCGTTGCTTTGCCATCCTCGCCCTCCCGAACTTCTTCAACGCGCTCATGGCAACGGGGACAAGCGCCCAATTGCGAAGTCTCGTCGCCACCAATGTGGATGATCGACGATCTGAAACTCCTCAAGGTATCGTCGATGATCGACTCGCACAGGGCCATGAACTCAGACTTGGAGGGACAAGCCTGGAGTCCCTTGAAAGTCTCCTCACGGAATCGCTTGCCGTATTCGGTGTACAGCATCCCTTCGAAATGCCCCAAGAGGTTGATGAATGGGATGATCTGGAGGTTTGGAAATTCAGTTTCCAAGACTTCGATCATCTCTGGTGAGAGGCACCCTTTGCCGTGCGACCAAGGGGTGCTTGGGTAGGCGAATCGGTGCTCCAGGTAGAGCCCAATCGCGTTGTAACCTGAGGCCTCGGTCAGCTTGCAAAAACGTCTGACGTCGTCGAGGCTTGGCGATTGTTCCCGCGCCAGGTCGTACATCCACATGCGGAGTTGCATCGGGGCTGGATTGTACTTGGCTCGCTGAGATTTGAAACGTCGATTGCTGGGTCGTTGCGAGAAAGTTGACAATGATGCCAACGACGGTATCGGGCCCGGCCCGTCATCACCTATCTTGGGACGACTTGACTATCGATGATCGAGCGTAGGACGCGGTCCGAACTCAGACCTTCCACTTCCGCTTCGGGGCGCAGAATGACGCGGTGTCGGAGTACAGGCAAGGCAAGTTCCTTGACATCGTCGGGAATGACAAAATCGCGTCCTCTCAGCGCGGCAATGGCCTTGGAGCAATTCAGCAACGCGATACCGGCACGAGGCGATCCGCCGACCATCACATCATTGGAGTTTCGGGTCGCCTTCACCATCTCATAGATGTAGTTGAAGACTTTGTCTTCCACAACGACCTTCGCGACCGATGCCTGCATTGCCAGCAATTCCTCGGCCGAGACCACCGGCTGAATCCCGAACTCATCGAGATTCTGAGGTCGAAAACCGGCATGGTGGCGCTTCAAGACTCCAATCTCCGCATCTGGGGACGGGTAGTCGACGATGACTTTGAGGAGAAATCGGTCCTGCTGGGCCTCTGGCAGTGGATAGGTGCCCTCAAAGTCGATTGGATTCTGGGTGGCAAAAACGATAAACGGAGGCGGCAACAGGTATGCCTCGCCATCGATGGTCACACGACGTTCTTCCATCGCCTCCAGAAGAGCGGCCTGGGTCTTGGGTGGGGTCCGGTTGATTTCATCGGCAAGCAGGATGTTGACGAAGATTGGCCCGGTCCGAAGGATGAAATCGGTGGTCTTGGGATCGAATACATTTGTGCCGACGACGTCCGAAGGCATGAGGTCCGGGGTGAACTGGATGCGGCCATAACGCAAGTTCAGGGTCTTGGCGAGGCAACGCACGAGCAGGGTCTTCGCAACTCCCGGGACACCTTCCAACAAGATGTGGCCATTGGCGAGGACCGCCACCAGGACCTGTTCGACGACCTGTTCCTGACCAGCGATCGCCTTTCCGATCTCGTTGCGAATCTTGCCTGCCAGTGCTTCCACGCTCATGGATGGCAAGGATACCAAAAGGGTAGCCAAGGGAAGAGGATTTGAGGATGAAAGGCATGGAGCTGCTCATCCGGTAACCTACGGGTCCTCCACCGATGCTCGAAATCCGCAATCTCGTCAAGCAATACAAGAATTACCTTGCCGTCAACGATCTCTCCATCACGATTCAAGGTGGAGAGATCGTTGGTTTACTCGGGCCCAACGGAGCTGGCAAGACCACGGCGCTTAGATGTACCGCGGGCATCCTGCGTCCAAACAGCGGCGAAATCCTCATCAACGGGTGGGACATCGTCACCAATCAAGGCAAAGCGAAGGCGGGGCTTGCGTTCGTGCCGGAAGTGCCGAGCCTCTATGAACTCCTTACGGTCGAAGAGCACCTCAAGTTTGTCGCGATGTGCTTTAACACCCTCGATCAATTTGAAGTCAAACGCGATGAGCTTCTGGAGCGTTACGACCTAACGGAAAAACGCCGTGACCTGGTGGCCACCCTGTCCAAGGGGATGAAGCAGAAGCTATCGGTGGCCTGCGCCCTGATCCATAGCGCAAACGTCATGTTGTTCGACGAACCGCTCATCGGCGTCGATCCGGCGGGCGCCCATGAGTTGAAGCAAGAAATCCAAAGAGCCAAGGCGAACGGAGCGGCCATCCTGATTTCCACCCATCTGCTCGACACGGCGGAGAAACTCTGTGATCGGGTGATTATTCTAAACAAGGGTTCAAAAATGGTTGAAGGCACGCTCGCCGATCTGCGGAAATTCAGCGGGATGGAGACGAGCAGTCTTGAAGAGGTCTTCTTACGGCTCACGGAGGGCGAAATTGCGGCCACTGGTCTATCTAACGGCTAGGACCTTGGTCAATGGCGTCAAGCGAGCGGTGACGAACCCCCGACGGCTGATCGGATTGTTGTTCGCATCGATCTGGCTCATCCGATTCTTGCTCTTTCCGACACGCGGCGAGCGATCGGGGTTGGACTTCGCAAGGTTCGGGCGCGCAGAGCAGCTCTTGGGATCGCTCGATCTATCGCGAATCTTGGATGCCTTGGTCTTTGCGAGCTTTGCCTTTATCACCTTCTTTCTGGCCCTTGGCTCCCTGAGTACGCGAAACTCATTTCGCCCGGCGGATGTCGATGTCCTCTTCCCGACCCCCGTGGAGCCCAAACTCGTCCTGATCTTCCGGATCGTTCGCGACTACCTCTTAACCCTGATTACGCCTCTCTTCTTCATTCTCATTGGTTTTCGTCCCGCTTCGGCAGGCATGAAGAGCCTCAAGAACCTGGCCGAGCATCCGGAAGCCATCAATATGACTCTTCGATTCGCCACCGGCATCTGGATGCTCGTTGCCTTGTGCTGGGTTTGCATCAGCTATGCGGCTTCTCTTTTTGTGAATCGCAGCGATCTCGCAAGCGACCGAAACAAGAAGATCATTGGCTGTCTCTTGGGACTGACTTTGA
>JADZBW010000182.1 GCA_020851885.1 Fimbriimonadaceae bacterium
AATGCCGATCGCTTGGAATCGAGCCAGTGCGGACTGTCGCAGGACTCGATAGGAATCCGGTCCCAAGGTGGCTAGGATCGCCTCGATGGTCGCGTGGTTGTCGATCAGGCTATGGGGCTTCTCTTTCAATTCGATCATTTGATTCTTGTGAGCTGAAAACAATTGTCAGATGTGCGCAAGTCGCACGGTTCATCCTCCGTCGCTCAATCGACTACTTGGCTCCTCCCACGGCGGCGAGTTGCTCTTCGATCCACCCGTAGCCTTTCTCTTCGAGCTCGAAGGCCAGTTCCTTTCCACCGCTCTTCACAATTCGTCCATCGACAAGCACGTGTACGAAGTCAGGAACAATGTAGTTCAGGAGACGCTGATAGTGGGTGATGACGAGGAACCCTCGCTCGCCATTCCGAAGAGCGTTGACTCCGTCCGATACGATCTTCAACGCATCGATGTCGAGTCCAGAGTCGGTCTCGTCGAGGACCGCCATCGTTGGCTCGAGCACCGCCATTTGAAAGATCTCATTGCGCTTCTTCTCCCCACCGGAGAATCCCTCGTTGACGCTTCGGCTCAACATCGAAGGGTCCAACTCCAGGGCTTTCACCTTGCTCTTGATATGGCTCATGAACGAAATGGCGTCCATCTCCTTCTCGCCGCGTGACTTCAAGACCGCATTGAGGGCTGAACGCAAGAAGTAGGTGTTGGAAACACCGGGGATTTCTACGGGATATTGGAAGGCAAGGAAGAGTCCGGCGGCGGCGCGCTCCTCGGGATCCAATTCAAGAATATCGACCCCATCGAGTTCAACGGAGCCCTCGGTCACCTCGTAGCCGCTCTTTCCAGCGATGACGCTGGCCAGCGTGCTCTTGCCGGAGCCGTTCGGCCCCATAATGGCATGGACCTCGCCTTTGTTTACCGTTAGGTCGATCCCCTTCAGGATTTCCTTGTCTTCGACTCGAGCATGAAGATTCTTGATTTTGAGCATAGGTTCTTGACGCTAATCCGGATTCAGGCAGCTTCTCTGCCTAATCTTCCCATTTTTGTCTAGTTTATTCTAAGTCGAGATCGAATTGCACGGCGTTTGGGACCAGGAATCAAATGTTGCATCGACTAAAATGGCGGCATGCGGTTCTTCCTCCTGGGTTTGATCCTGAATTTGAGCGTCTGCGCGGTAGGGCAAGTGCCTTCAACGCCAAAGCAAGGTTCGTCAGAACGCAAACAGCTGATGGATGTCCTGCGCATGCCCGTCGAAAAGGAACTCCATCAAAAGGTGATCTTCAAAATCGATCACCTGAAAGTGCTAAGCGGATGGGCGTTTATGACGGGGAAGCCACTGACCGCGACCGGCAAAAAGATCGACTACACGAAGACGACCTATCGCGAGGCCCTCGATTCTGGCGCCTTCGATGATTGGATTTGCGCACTCTGGCGCAAGCAAGGCGCCAAGTGGCGGTTGGTGCGCTACGTTATCGGGGCGACCGATGTCGTTTGGGATCCGTGGCCGAAGGATTTTGGCGCACCCAAAGCGATCTTTCCCTACGGTCTGTAGCGTCATTGCCATGTGCGGCGCTCCCGCGGTTCTCTGATTTGGCATTTGGCGTCCCTGGCGTGGATGGTCTTTCTCACGGGCAACTACCTTTGGCCCAGCGATCGGTTCTTTGCGATCACCATTTGGCCTCCTTTCGTTTGGACGGGGCTGTCGATCATGCTCCTGCTCTTTGGCGTTCGTAAGCACCGAACAAGGCTCCTGTGGGCGGTTCTATCTTGTTGGCTTGCCTTTTGGCTGGTCCTCGGTGAAGAGAAGTGGTGGTTTCGCAGGCTCGTTTCGACTCCGACCGCTGGAATCCATGTGGTCAGCCTGAATTGTGCGGGCGGAACTCCGGCCGCGGCGGCGGAAGCGTTGGCGTCTCGACCGGAGATTGTGCTTCTTCAAGAGAGTCCTAGCCAAGAAGAACTCAAACGGGTGGTTCGAAGAATGTCCGTTTTGAGCGGCCCTGATGCATCCATCGCCACATCCGGCTCCTTGGAGGCGATCGAGCTGCCGAAGGGAACCTCGAATTTTGTAGCGGCGAGAGTGACGCTCCCGGGCAATGCTCCGGTCTTTGTGGTCTCGCTACGCTTGCAGCCACCCATATTCGATCTGACGTATTGGAATCCAGATTGCTGGCGATCCTATGCCGAAAACCGAGCGCGCAGGCGGTCCGAGCTCGACGATATCGTCGCTTGGATCAGGGATCACGCGGGAGAAATGCCAATCATCGTTGGCGGAGACTTCAATACGCCGCCCGACCCAGGGACCTTCGCCGCTCTTGCCGACATCACCCAGTGCGCAACCTATGATTCCGGATATACGGCGGTCAACGAATTCCCAATGGCAAGGATCGATCAAATATGGACGCGCGGATTCACCCTAAATGGCAGCCGCGCCGTGCAGACCCTCCATTCCGACCATCGGATGGTCAGGGTTTGGATGACGCTCCCTTAGCGGGAACAACGTTCATGACATCGGCGACGATATGCCAACCCTTTCCGATTTCA
>JADZBW010000183.1 GCA_020851885.1 Fimbriimonadaceae bacterium
CTGATCAAAAGAATCAAAGAGGCGGCGATGATCGAGCTTGCAAAGAGGATGGTGAGGGCGGAACGGATGGAACTGCGGGTCTTTTGTGCGACGGCTTGGTTCATCGCTTCCAGACTGTCGGAAAGTTCGGCAAGCTCGCCTTCGAGTCGCTCAAAGGTCTTCTGGAACTTAGGCATTGCCTTTTGCCCAGCATTTGCGTCCTTGACGGCCAAGTCAACGGTTTCCGTTGCGGCCGCAATGTAGTCATCGAGGTCCGGTCCCACGACGGAGAGGAGCTTCTTGGCTTCGGCAGGGAGAGGAAGTTTGTTGTTCTCGGCCAGCATCGCTTTGAAGTGATTGGAGTGACCGACCACGTCCTTCTTGACGCCTTCGATCTCGGCCTGGTTTTTTGTAACTCCCGCAAGCTGGGCCCGCAGCACGTCGCCGCGTAAGGCGTCGTGCATCATGTCCCCTTCCAGATGATTTCGGATGGCACGAGCCATCACGACGGATTCTTCCAATGAACCCTGCACATTGGACATGCTCTTCACCGATAGTCCAGCGACGACCAGCGATGCAAACGCACTCAAAAACGCAATACCCAGTAGCTGGGACTTCAACTTAAGCTTCATTCACTCACTCCATCCTCAAACGCCCAGATAGACGCCGGCTTTCCTCGTTCACCGCGCCATCAATAGAGATATTGGAATTCGGGTTGCGATCCTCAGGAACGAACGAGTCGCCGTAGCGATCGGGCGCATTTATCTCGTAATTTTCTGTCACTTATTGGGCGAAAGGGCGCAACTAAGGTGCAGGCTGCGTCGCGATGGCGAATTTCGTCAGACCCGCCAATCGGGCTTTATCGATGCACTCGACCACTAAACCATGCAACGCGCTTCGATCGGCAGAAATAACCATCGTCAGATCTTTCACTTGGCGACCGGATGCCAAGCGTTGAATGCTGCCTCCAAGCTGGTCCATGCCAATCCTCTCCCGATCCAAGAAGATATTGCCCCGGGCATCGATCGTAAGAGAGAGATTCTGATCCTGAGTGCGCGTCGATGAAGCCGCTTTCGGCAATTCCACCGGCATCGCCATCAATCGTGTGAGCGCCAGCGATGAAAGCATGAAGAAGACCAGAAGGAAGAACATAGTGTCGATCATCGGGATGATCTCGATTTTGGTTCGCTTGAGTCGATGGCGATTCCGGAACTTCATGCTCTGGGCATTAGACGCCTTGTCGGGTGGAAATGGATCGGCGAGCATCCAAATCACCTAGAATGTATTTGGAAGATGAAGGAAAAGGTCAAGCAAGATGCGGTGAACCGCTTGTCCCGGATGGCCGGCCAAGTCAACGGTATCAAGAAGATGGTGGAGGACGAGCGCTAGTGCGTGGACATCCTCACCCAGGTTGCGGCGTTGCGAGCGGCGCTTGACCAGTTAGGGGTCGTCCTGCTTTCCACCCACTTGGAGAACTGCGTCTATGGCCACGATGAGAATGGCGATCACCCCCACGCTTCCACCTCTGAGGAACGTCTCGAAGAGATTCGCGTGACCTTGAATCGCTTCCTTAAGTAGAGTTTTAGAATCGGGGTCTGTACTGTTGTCGTCCCAACCTCAGAAGGACACCAAGATGGCTCTCGAACCCAAACTCGATATCGACACGATTGCGCCGGAAGAGTATCCGGAAGGCCTGTACGATTATGCCGCGACGGTCACTCCGCTTACCGGTCTGCCGGCTGACCCATGCGACGTTTGCAGCCAGTATTGCCAGGCTGGTTTCGTTTCCTTCAACGATGCCTTTTCCGCCGATCAAGTCGACGGCCTCCTTGCCGCGCTTTTTGAGCTAACGGTGCGGGAATTGCCGGAACGCACTCAGCTTCAATATGAATTTTTGGCCAAAGGGAAGATCGAGTCGATGGCGCCTGAGGATCGCTTGGACTATGTTCGAAAGCTCATGTGGTTCGTCGACCTCGACCCTCGAATCAAAGCGATGGCCTATGAGCCGCAGTTGATGAAGTTGGTCTCACATCTCCTGAACGCCGAGCCTGAGATGTTTCAGGAGATGGCGCTCCTGAAGCCACCGGGCATCGGCAGGGAGAAGCCTTGGCATCAAGATCACGCCTATTTCAACTTGCCGGCGGGAACTCATGTGGTTGGGGTGTGGATCGCGTTGGATGATGCCACTCCTGAGAACGGGTGTATGCACTTCCTCCCGGGCGGCCATCGGAATGGTCCCGTACCGCATTTCAATCGCCGGGATTGGCAGATCTGCGATACAGAGATTCTGGGCAAGCACCAAGCGGTGGCTGCTCCCCTGAAAGCGGGTGGATGCGTGGTGTTTGACGGTCTGGTGCCGCATGGCACTCCGCACAATCGGACGAATACTCGACGACGGGCACTGCAGTTCCACTATGTGGCCAAGGGAACCCCACGGACGACCACCGAAGAGCGAATGGCGATCTTCGGTTCGGAAGGTCGGGATGTGAGCTGCTGAGCCTGGGCCGTCCTTTCAAATTAGACTCGGACGACGATCATGATGTCGTTTAGGTTTGATCCTGTGGGTCCGGTCTTTACCAAGGAATCGGCCGCTTCGTGGAAGTGGTAGCTGTCGTTGGCAGAGAGCGCCCGCTCGACGGTCCATCCCTTTTCGTTGGCCCTTCTTGCGCTTTGACCGTCTACCAAAGCGCCGGAGGCATCGGTGGGGCCATCGCTGCCATCCGATCCTGCGAAGAGAACCGCGACATCGTGGCTTCCTTCGAGTTCCCGGGCAATGGCACAGGCTGCCTCTTGTGCCCGGCCGCCAAGTCCGTCCCCATGCAGGGTCACCACGGTTTCGCCGACGGACAGGAAGCATTCCCGCGGTTGGAGGCACCTTCCGAAGGCACCTTTCTTGGCGACGCGCTGGACATAATCGACGGCCTCACCACGCATGATCGAGGGACCATCGACGGTCAAGCCCATCGTGCTAGCGATGTGCTTGGCATGATGCCCCATCATCCTGGCATCGCCAATCGATCGATGCGGCGGGGCGGCCACGGCTTGCGTAGGATTTGTAACGGCGATTAGCTTTGCAAGGACTTGGGGAGGCAATTTCGCCTTCAAGTCGAATGCGGTGATCAATCGACCCAAATTCGCATCTCTTCTTGGCGGGAAGAAGGGTCCGGAGCCGATGACCTGACGGTCATTACCAAGGACATCGGACATGTACAAGACGATGACCGTCGGTTTGGCGAAGGCTCTTGCCAGTCCTCCAGCTTTGATTCGGGACAGTCGGGCCCGGACGGCATTGACTGCGGCAATGGTTGCTCCGGAAGAAAGACGCGCGCGATTCACGGTTTGGCGATCCGGCAACGAGATTCCATCGACGGGCGATTCTATGAGAGCGGACGCTCCGCCCGAAAGGCAAAAGAGGACAAGATCGTCGGGCTGGGTCCTCGCGGCAAGTGCGAGCATCTCTCGCCCAGCTTCGAGGGATGATTCATCGGGGATTGGGTGAGCGGCGTCGATGATTCGGCAATGGGACAGCGAATCGGGATGGCCGTCCTTGGCGACGATCAAACCTTCCGAAATTCGACTCCCCAGAATGGATTCCAGACCCTGGGCCATCGCCACCGAGGCTTTTCCGGCTCCCGCAACCACGATTCTCCGGTAGTCGTCGAGGTCGAAATCAAGGTCGTCGATGTGGAGCTGGCCATCTTCGAGCCAGACTTGGCTCTCGATGAGCCGATCGCCGCGGACCTCTTCCAATGTGCGGCGATAGATTTCAAGGGTCAGTTCGGCGGCTTTGCTCATGGGGTGGGCAACGACCTTCATAGCGCCTTCGACGGTGTCTGGCCGGGCCATCGGCGTGGAAGCCGATGGCGGTTTTGGATCAGGCGCTGGGTCCGATGATCATGGCGTTGAGCAAGAGTTTGAACAGGCCGGGCCATTGTGCGCGCTCGGTGGGGTTGTGGGTGAAGATCACCGCGCGGCCGCGACCGACGGGGGCATCGTGGAGCCAGGCGGTCCCGGCAACCGACTTCTCCGTGTCATCCCATGACCATCCGCTGAGGAGTTTCTTCGTCTTGGAATCGTCCGCAATTTGGATGACGGAACCGGACTTGGGAGATTTGTAAAAGCTGCTGCCGTCGATCGGGACTGCGAACGGGATGGGACCCTTTTCTGGGGCTGGATAGCCAAAACCAAGAAAGCTCTTGGGATTCAATTCGGCTCGAAAGATTGCGCCGGGCAAGTCCGGCTCGCCTGAGGCGCTCTCAAGAGATACAAAGGCTCCCGAACCGATGGCCCAAGAAGGATTGTCGAGGGCGACCACGCAACCTCCCGCACGAACCCATTCGCCGAGTTTGCCGCTTGTGGAAGCGCCCCCGCCGCCCGGCACGACGATGCATGTGTAGCGATCGAGGCTGCCATTGAGGCCCTGAGAACTCAGGGGGGTGAAGGGAAGTTTGAAGACCTTCTCCATCAAGTACCACATCGGGCCAACGTCGGCGAGATTGCCGGTGTTGCCCATGACGATACCGATGGTCGGTTTGCGAAGATGGATGATGCCTTCCGAACCCGGACCATAGCGGCCCTCCTCAGGGTAGCCGGACGTGAGTGGTTCAAGGGTAATCGCGGCTTGTGAAGCCATCTCAAACAGCTTCTTTTCGAATCCATCCTCGTTTCGCTGGGCGAGGAACATGAACGAACCTCGCGGGATGTTGCCGCCGATCAGCTTCAGTGGGTGCTGGTTCATCTGCACTTTCAAGCCTGCCTGGAGGGCTCGGGCGACGAATAGGATGTCTTCCTGATCGGTATAGCGCATGTAATAGCCGACCGGCGACTTCGAGGGCAAGGATCGGGAACTTGGCTCACCGGCGATTAACATGGAGGGAACTTCGGGCGCAGATTCGCACCACCAGCCCCGCAAGTTGTAGCCGTAGACATGGCACCATGCGGTGGAATCGTAGAATTCGTAGCTGTCGATTTCAGCGTCGCCCTTGCCCTCTTTGTCGACTTTGGCCTTCTCTTTCTGACGGGCGACGAAATCAGGTTCGAAGTCGGATCCCGGTTCGAGCCATGCCTTGGCAAGCTGACCCATGGGCTGGGCCATATCGACGATCAACGCTCCTTTGGGAAATTCCTGCTTGCCGACCTTGTCGCTCCAGTAGTCATGGGTGTCGGCTTGATCCCAGTCCTTCGCCGCGAAGTAGGATTGAATGCCCGTTCGCGCAAGATGCTCTTGGAATCTGCGTAATTCTCTCGGATCTTCGGAGGTGAGGACGACGCGCTGAAATTTGCCGGCGTGCTTGCCGGTGACGGCGGCGGTCTTGTAGCTGAGATAGGACTCCATCAGGGCGGCTTTGCTCTTTGCCGCCGCTTCGATGACGGCAAGCGCGGCGGTGAAGTGCTTGGCCGCCCCATCGCGCATAGTCAGCAGGGTTTCATCCTGACGATACCGATTGAGGTTTCGGCCGCCGTCCGTCTCCTGGGTCATGCCGATGGCTCCCATTAGCGTTGAGTGGGTGTCCAAGTAGCAAGCGTTATAGAAGTCGAACTGATCGCGGATGTAGTAGCTCCAACCCTTGTCGTCGAACGCTTTCCCGGTAGCTCGGCCAAAGACCTCGGTCCATTTCTTGTAGCGCTCTCGATCGACGTTGACATTGAGCGATTGCTGGGTCGGCGGCATGAAGTAGTTCTCGACCTGCCCATGTTGATCGACATAGACTTGGGGGTTCCAGCGAAGGTACATCGCAACTTCTTGCCTGGTCTCGGCCTGGCTCATGGCGATGCGGTCCCGATTCATGTCGAATCGGTAGTGGTTGGCGCGGCCAAAGAATGCGCTGGGGATGGAGTTGTCGTAGGAGCCTGCCTCCGGGCTGCCGTTGGGGATGGAGTTATAGGCGACGACGTATCGCTCATGCCCGTCGGGGTTATAAACCGGGTTCAGGAGGACGACAACGTCCTGCAACATGTCGGCGATGCGGGTCCCACGTGAAGCGGCGAGGTTATAGAGAAGGGCCATCCCGGACTCGAACGAAGCGGTCTCGTCGCCATGGATGCACTCGTTTATCCAGACGATGGCCGGGGTCCTTCTGGCCAGTGCCGACAGGTCCTGTCCAGCCGTTGGGTTGGCCAAGGTCGCGTGGTCTTTCCGAATCTGCTCCAGGTTCTTGATGTTTTCGGCGGAGGAGATCGCGAACAGGCGCAGGGTACGGCCTTCCGCGCTCTTGCCGTACTCCATCGGGACCACCTTCGCCTTGGCCGCTTCGGCGATGCCAAGAACCACGCGTTCTTGGTCCCGGTAGACGGTGTGCTTTTCTCCCAACTCGTACCCAAGGATTTTTTCGGGCCGCGGCACGGAGGCATCGTACGGTCCACTTTCATAAAAGCTGAACTTGGGCGGAGCAAGGAGGCTGCATCCAAGGAGCAAGGACGTGAGCATTGGGTCAGTATAGGCTGTTCTGGGCCGTTAATGAACCTCTGCCGATCCCAGGTGCGGATGCCCGGGCCGAATAAATTTGGCGGTCCTAGGAGCGGATGCCGAAGCCGAATGAACTCGGCGATCTCAGGAGCGGATGCCCGGGCCGAATAAATTCGGCGATCCCAGGAGCGGATGCCCGGGCCGAATAAATTCGGCGATCCCAGGAGCGGATGCCCGGGCCGAATGAATTCGGCGATCCCAGGTGCGGATGCCCGGGCCGAATAGATTCGGCGATCCTAGGAGCGGATGCCCGGGCCGAATAAACTCGGCGATCCCAGGAGCGGATGCCGAAGCCGAATAAATTCGGCGATCCCAGGAGCGGATGCCCGGGCCGAATAAATTCGGCGATCCCAGGAGCGGATGCCGAAGCCGAGTGAATTCGGCGGTTCCAGGTGCGGATGCCGAAGCCGAATAAATTCGGCGATCCCAGGGACCGTCAGTGATTTTGGCCTCTAGACGACGAAAGATCGCCACAGAATCAAGCCCCGCGCTGTTAGATGCTAGATAAAGCAAAGAGGATCAAGAAGAATTCCTGTACATGGCGGCAATCGGTGGGCGAGGGGTCCCAGGACCAGCGACTGATTGAGGAACCCAAGGAATCCTCGACGGCGTTATTCGTCTTACAAACGGTAAACGAACTATGAAGAAGTCTGCCTATCTCCTGATTCTCGCCACCGCCTTCGCTGGCGGTTTCGCCGCCCTGCAAGCCGATAAATGGATGGCCAAGAAGGCGGAGCCGATGCTGAGCGCCTTCAATGAGCCCAGCGTCGTCCAGCCAATCCAATACAGCAGCAACCTTACGTCTCCGCCCGACTTCCGACAGGCCGCGAAAAAGGTAATGCCGAGCGTCGTGGCGATCGATCGATTCGAGCGCGTCTCCGACATGTTCGGCTACGATCGCGGGGTCCAGGAAACCGGGCAGGGTTCCGGAGTGATCCTCTCCGCCAACGGCACGATTGTGACCAACAATCATGTGGTTCAAGGCGCAAGCGAAGTCAAGGTTCGGTTGAACGACAAGCGAACGTTTACCGCGAAGGTTTTGGGACGCGACCCGAGGAGCGATTTGGCGGTCATCAAGATCGATGCGCCCAACCTCAGGCCGATCGAAGTGGGCGATAGCGCCCAATTGGAGATCGGGCAGTGGGTGATGGCGATCGGCAATCCTCTGGGGTTCGACAATACGGTCAGTGTGGGAGTGGTCAGTTCACTCAAGAGAGACTTGCCCGTAGGGGTGACCGGTCTGGTGAACGCCATTCAGACCGACGCCGCGATCAATCCAGGCAATTCGGGTGGCGCTCTGACCGACGCGACGGGTCGGCTGATTGGGATCAATTCCGCCATTGCCTCGGGCACGGGCCAAAGCGTGGGAATCGGTTTTGCAATTCCGATGGACCGCGTCAAGCAGGTCACGAACGACATCGTGAAGTACGGTCAGGCGAAGTATGCAGGTCTCGGGGTCGAATACTATCCCACGGAAGTCTTGACCTATCCTCGCTATCGGCAGCAGATCGCCGATCAAGTCGGCGCTTCGAACCTTCCTGAGAGTGGGATCGTCGTTCGAAAGGTCTCGGGGGGCGCGCAAGCGGCCGGGATCAAAGAACTCGACATTTTGACGGAAGTGGACGGGACGCCGATCGAGGGATCGTTCACTTTGAACAAGGTTCTGACCCCCAAGAAGCCTGGGGATAAGGTCCAGGTCAAGTACTGGAGCGCCGGTAAGATCAAAACCACCAGCGTCACCCTTCAAGAGATCATGGGCGTTTGATAAACGCGAACAAATCTCGCGATTTGGAGTCGGAGTTTCGACAAAAGACGTCCTAAGATATGTATGAGCCTGGAGCTTCTCCAGGCTCTGTTTGACAACCGAATATGTCACCTTATTCCGACGGCCTGACCCAATTTCTCGACGTACTACCGGCGGTTGTTCGCGAGCGTCTCGAACGTGGAGAGAGCTTAGACGCATTGATCGAGGTCGTCCTCGATTACGGACGCCCCGCGGAAGCCCGATATCGCGAAAGCGTTGAACGGATGAACGATGTCCTGGTCTCAGAGCACGATATCGACTTCGTTCAGAAGAGCATCGGGGAGTTCGGCAGCGACAATCGCGCGGGAATCGAGCGCACGCTCCATCGAATCTCTGCGATCCGAAATCGCCATGGAAAGGTCATTGGATTGACCTGCCGCGTCGGCCGTGCTTTGGAAGGCACGATCGATATCATCGACGATATCGTGCGATCCGGCCAGTCGATCCTGCTTCTGGGGCGTCCCGGTATCGGCAAAACGACCAAGCTCAGGGAAGTCGCTCGCGTTCTTGCCGACGAGGTCGACAAGCGCGTCGTGATCGTGGACACCTCGAATGAGATTGCCGGCGACGGCGACATCCCCCATCCAGGGATTGGTTCTGCGCGACGAATGCAGGTGCGCCTTGCCGCCGACCAACACAACGTGATGATCGAGGCGGTCGAGAATCACATGCCTCAGGTGATCGTGATCGACGAGATCGGAAACGAAGCCGAAGCCCAGGCTGCCCGCACGATCGCCGAGCGCGGTGTGCAACTCGTGGGGACGGCCCATGGCCAATCACTAGAGAACTTGATGCTCAATCCATCGCTGTGCGACCTCATTGGGGGCATCCAAGCGGTAACGCTATCCGATGCGGAAGCGCAGCGGCGAGGGACTCAGAAGACGGTCCTCGAACGCAAGGCTCCGCCGACTTTCGACGTGGTGATCGAACTCTTGGACTACGACCGCTTGGCCGTTCACCACAACGTTCAGAAGACGGTCGATATGATCCTTCGGGGCGTTCCCCCGCGACCGGAAATTCGGGTGCGCACGGGCGCAGGCATGGAAATCGTCCAAAGCGAGCAGACCACGGACATCGAGGAACCCGGTTTCAACAAGCGGTTCCCCGCTTTGGCGCGGACGGAGTCCTCAGGTACCAAGATTTCGACCAAAGAAGGTGCAACCCCTGGCCCAAAAGCCGGACCCGCTTCCGCCGACGACGTGCCGCTGCTCATTAGGATCTATCCTTTTGGGATCGCACGGACCCGGTTGGAGCGGGCCATTCGAGAGAAGCGGGCGCCTGCTTTTGTTACGAACGATGTCAATCAAGCCGACGCGGTGATGGCAATCCGGTCCACCTACCAAGCCAAGCCGCGCAAGATTCGGGAGCTGGCGGGGAAGCCGATCAACACCGTCATCGTGAAGTCCAACGCCTTCACCCAGATCGCGGTCGCCCTCGATGAGATCATTCGCCAGGCGACGGAAGGTCCGGACTATGAAGCTCGAGCCTTGAAGGATGCTCAGGCAGGAATCGAGCAAGTGCTTCAAAACGGAAAGCCGTTCGAACTTGCACCCGCTCCGGCGACAATCCGAAAAATGCAGCATCAAATGGCCGAAGCCCGGCGGCTTGCCAGTGAAAGCGTGGGGGACGATCCGAACCGTCGTTTGCGAATATTGCCGACCCGCCTGGCGTAACAAGCACAGTTACCGGGTTTTGCTAAATGGCGGACAGAACTCTTTGATCTCGTTTTAGAATCATCTAGGACAGTGGATCTTTGAATCCGCACTTCTGCACTTGCCCGCAGACAGATTGCTAGTTGAATCAAGGGAGACCAATGCACTTATTTTCATTGAGATCCAGTCTTGGCCTTGTGCTCGGGACTGTATTTGCCGCAGGAGCGATCGCACAGAGTTCGCCCAACGTGATTTTGCCGTCAAGGGTTGAACAGGGCGTTCTTGCTTCGCCCATCAACACCGAGTCGTTCTTTCCGCAAATCGATGAGAGTTTCGACTATCATCCTCTGCATCCCGAAAACCCGATCCAGCGCAATATCGCGAAATCGAAGGATAGCAAGCTGCCGGTAGGCGGGGTTACTAAGAGTAAGCGCGGTACAGATTTGCGTCAATGGCCAGCCATTGGAGCCACCGGTTGGACGCCTCCCGACTGCGATCTGGCGGTGGGTCCAAACCACATCGTTGCGACGGTGAACTCAAGCATTGGGTTCTTCTCGAAAGCGGGATCGCAGCAATTCCTACAGACCTCATCGACCTTTTTTGCGGGACTGGGGGCCGGCTCGTTCCAATACGACCCGAAGTGCTTCTACGATCGCGTTGCGGGCCGGTTCGTGATCCTCTTCCTTGAAGAAGACGATGCGACCGTAACGAGCAAGGTATTGGTCGCCGTTTCGGATGACAGCGACCCCAATGGAACTTGGTACCGATACCGGTTGGAGGCTAAGCTCGTCGTTGGCGCAAACTCCTATTGGCTCGACTATCCCGGCTTTGGATACAACAAGGACGCTTACGTCATCTCGGGCAACATGTTCGGGTTTGTCAGCGGTAGCGCTGGCATCCAGTATCTGGTCATTCCGAAGGCCCCGTTGCTTTCCGGCGGCGTGGCTACCGTCTTTTCGCTGCGAGATACGACGGGATTCAGCGCCCAGGTTGCGGAGATGATTTCCACGACGTCGCCCGTTGTCTTTGCAGCCTCGCGACTTACGACGGCGAGTCTCAGGATCGCCGCCCTGCAAAATCTGACCACGATTCCGACCTTGGTCAATACGTCGGTGGCCGTGCCTAGCTATGGTTCCCCGTCGAGGGATGCCAACAGCACGAACTCCCAGTTTCTCGATTCCCTCGACGGCCGCCTTTATAACGTGTTCTGGCGGGATGGCCGCTTGGTGACCGGTCATACGATCAACGGGACGATGCTTGCGTCGCGCTGGTACGAAATCAACACCGGCAACTGGCCAACTTCCGGATCGGTGACGTTGAACCAGTCGGGCAATCTGTCAAGCCCGACTCAAGACTATCACATGGTCGCTTTGACCCAAAACTGGCAGGGCGACACTTCGGCGATCTTTACGGGCAGCAGCGCAACGATCACGGCGGATATCGTTCGGGCGAGTCGAACTTTCTGGGATGCGGCGGGGACCATGGGCGCACCGGTCGTTCTCGAATCCAGTGCAGGCAACAACTACACCAGTTTCCGATGGGGCGACTATTTCGGAATCGATGTCGATCCAACGGACGACAACACGTTCTGGGGAATCGGCATGGGCGTTGCTTCAAACAACAACTGGCGCACATCGGTCTTCAGCTGGGTCGTCACGCCACCGCTCGATCTCAATGCCGTCACGGTAAGCCCGACGCAGGTTGTCGGCGGGAACAACGTGACCGGCACGGTGACCCTCAACCATGTTGCGCCTCCGGGAGGCGCTCAAGTCACCCTTGTTTCCTCCGATCCTTCGGTGGTGGTGCCAGCCTCGGTTACGGTGTTAGGAAACAACACCTCGGTTAACTTCAATATCACGACCAATGCGGTGACTGCGATCACGCAAGCGACGATCACCGCAACTTGGATGACGACCAACAAGCAGGCGACCCTCAAGGTGCTGCCGGTTTCGATGCAGCTCTTGGGCAATACAGACTTTGAAGCAGGGCTTACTGCCGCGCCTTGGGTTCCTACGCCCTTGGTGATCGACAATAACGCGGCACTACCCGCCCACGGTGGTTCGTGGAAGGCAAAAGTCGGCGGCTACAACGGCGTTCACCAGGACACCTTGTCGCAGGATGTGACGATTCCGGCAGAAGCGGCATCGGCAAGCCTCAAGTATTGGCTATACGTCAAGTCTACAGAAGCTTCCGGCAGGAATGGATCCCGCACCAGCTACGACTGGCTATACGTTCGAATCCGAGACACCTCTGGCGCACTTCTTCAGACCATGATCACTTACACGAACAACAACGCCGGCGCCGGATACGTCGAGCGGACGGTGGATGTTTCGGCCTATAAGGGCCGGACCATCCGGGTGTCGTTTGAAAGTGAGGAGAACGCCGCCATTCCCAGCTACTTCCTCCTGGATGATGTGACGTTAACGGCATTCTTCTAGGTAGATGCGAAACCAGGCCCCGGATCGGGAATCGGATCCGGGGCTTTTTCTTTATTTGCGGAGAAGGTTTCGCAGATAGAGATCGGTGACCGGCCGACCCATATAGTCGTTTCCAAGCAGTTTGCGAAGCTTGCGAATGGCAGTTTCTCGGTCGTCTCCGGTATTCATTTCGTGGCGAGTCCAGAAGTCGGACCACCACGATGCGGGTTGGACCTTTGAGCCGTAATACTCGGTGATCCGGCCGGTGTCGCCGCCGGTGACCAGGGAGCCTACCGAGTCGCTTTGCTCGTAGACCTGATCGATATCGGCTTTGATCTGCTTCATATCGCTCGCGGAAACGATTCCGTTCGAGGTCGCCTTGTAGAACTGGACGGTGACGCGAATGGGATATCGGGAGTCACGCTCGATCCTCAAATTGTCGATCTCGGTGAATGGTCCTTCGAGTGCGCCGTGGCCGATGACGGCATTCTCGACGTCGCTGGACTTCTTGGCCATGTCCATGGCGGGCGCGCCACCACCGAAGCCGCCGCCGCCAATTCCACCTCGCATGGGCTGGGTGCGTTGCTTGAGGGGAACTTGAACGAGGAGGACCATGTTCTTGCCCGAGATATCATCTGAGTTCTTGTTCCCAAGAGTCCCCGTGCCGAAGTCGCTGTAGCGCTCGCCCGTGAGGCTGGCCCGCATGCCGTTTTGGTTGTGAAAGAGCCTCTGACCCCATGCCGAACCTTCCTGGAAGGCGTCGCGTTTGTTGTCGATGATCGTCGTGCTGGTCCCCTCGCGGGTCGCGAGGATTGTCAAGACGGCGGGGTCGCCCGAATAGGATTGGTAGTTAAAGAGGACGGGGTTGAACGTCGCTTTGCCTGACTTGGGAATGGGCAGGAAGCAGGCCTGGGCGCTTACAAGCACTTTGGAATCTCGATCCGCAATCAAGGTTCGGTTCCTGCCCAACCACGAGTTCGGCTTCGAGAGGTAATTCGTCGGATCGGCCAGAAACTCAAAAAGCGAGATTCGCTTGAGTGGCCGCCCCTTTTCATTTCCAACCAGGACGGTGAAATCACGAGGGTCGATATCGCAGGTTTTGTCGCTGAAGTTCGGGAACCGGATGACCGGCATACAGGTCACTCGAAATTGCCTTGAAACGGGATCCTCTTGGCCAACCTGGATGGTCATGTCGGAGATATTGGGCCCGACCGACGAGCCTTTGAAACGCCCGGTATCTTCCCATGTGAGGCTGAGGATGTTCAGGCCCATCTGTTGGGCAAGACTTTGGGCGCCGTTGTTAGCGACCATGGAGGCGGTCAGACGAATGGTCTCCGCATAGTTACTCGCGCGCA
>JADZBW010000184.1 GCA_020851885.1 Fimbriimonadaceae bacterium
GCCGAAGAGATCCAGTTCGGCCCCGTTTCCCATCCCGCGACATCGGGTGGATAAAGCAACTGCATTCCCATATTGCGCATGGTCTGGTAGGCCACCTGGATTGGCTGGAGCTGGGCTCTGGCAAACTCGTCGCTCCCGGTCGCCACCGTCGAGAGAGCCTGAGACACGCCCAACTGCCTCATGGTGACCACGGCGAAGTCGACTGGGCTCTTGTAGATCGTTCGATCTGCCTTTGGAGAATAGAATTCTGAAGACTTCATGATCGCCTTGAGCAGCGATTTGACGTTCAGGTTCTCTTGGCGGAACGTCTTCGCCAGTCGTGTGATCAAGGCGGGTTCGGGGTTCGGGTAGGCGAACCACTCCCAGATCTTCTTGGTGATGTGCTCGGCCGTACCCGGCTGATCACATAGGACATCGATGACGTCCTCTCCGGTCAGGTTGCCTGAACGACCGATTACCGTCTTTTCTCCATCATCGTGAAAAGCCGGTCTGAACTGAAATCCACCGCGAGGTCCTTTGTTGGTCTGCCTCCCACCAATCGACCAACCGGTAAATGCGCGCGCCGCTTCCGCGATGTCGTGCTCGGTATAGCCATTGTCCACGCCGAGCGTAAACAACTCCATCACCTCGCGGGCGAAATTTTCGTTTGGTTTTCCTTTGACGTTGAACTGGTTGTCCAGCCAAAAGATCATCGCGGGATCTTTGCTGACTTCCTGAAGCATGGTGCGGAAGCTACCGGTGGCGTTGCTGCGCAAGAGTTCGTTTTGTTGGTAGACGAGGGGTCCGCCTTGAACCTTGCTGGCGCTGGTGGCAAAATGATCGTGCCAGAAGACCGTCATCTTCTCTTGAAGCGGCCTCCGGGTTGCGATCAGCCTGAGGGTCCACCACACACCGACCGCCTGAGGCTGAATCTGGCCGTTTTGGTTGGCCATCTTCTCGATATCGACGTGGAATCCCTCTTCGACGTTGTCGTATTCGAGAAGTTTGTCGATCGCCCCGTTCAAGCCATCCTGCAGGTAATAGCTGAGTTCGGATTCACTCGCCCCAAGTCCAAATCGGCGTAGGAGATGGGCGCATTTCTCGCGATCAGTGGTGAGTGCCATGCTTTGAATGACGGTTTCCGGAAATTTGAGTTCACTAAATAGAAAAAGGGCGCCTCCTTGGTAGGTGGCGCCCTTCCTCTATCCGGGCGTTACGCGTCGGCGGCAGTGGAAGACTTGTAGGTTGCTTCGTTGATGAACTTGAAGAGCTTAGAGCCCTGGTAGGTGGCCGTCAAAGCGTAGCGGACTTGTTCGCCCGACTTCGTCTTTCGTACCATCTTCATCTTGCGGACCTCGGAGTCCGGCACATCTACGTGCGAACGAGTCTTGAGATTGTAAAACTTCATGCTTTCCCTCCATCCGGTGGTGCGATCCCTCGCCCCACTCAGGTTGTACATCTGGGACATGATATCACAGTCTTAGATTCAACGGAACCTGAATTTCAAAAACTTGCGATTTCCTTACGGTTGACCTCCCGACTGGGACCATGTTCGCATATATTGGCAATAATCCCACAAGGTGCGTTAAGTTGCGATTTAGGAACGTAAGACATAATAATGAGCATGAAGCAGCGATCGCTATCAAGAGGCTCGATGAGCACGACCTCCACCGCCACTACTCCTGAGAAAGTTTACGAAGAGCATTGCTTGCGCGAACTTCGAAACGCCGGATTTCGAATCACGATGCCGAGGGTCCAGGTTATTCGAGCATTAGCCGATACCGACACCGCCCTCAGCGCCTACGCGATTCACGACAAGATCATCTCCTCTGGTGGGAAGATCGACGTTGTGAGCGTTTACCGCATCCTCTCGACGCTTCAAGACGTCGGGTTGATCCACCACATCGGAATCGTGGACGGATACTTCCCTTGCCGAATTGGCAAATGTGGGGAGCGACTCAGCGAAGTGGTCGTTGAAGAGACGACCGGTTCCGTCGTGGAACTCAACATGCCACGATCCATCATCGACGCGATCGAAGAGCAGGCACGAGCGGCCGGTTTTGAGGCAACCGGAATCAAAGTCGAAATCTCGGGTCGCGGTCTCTAAACGCGTCGGGAGCCTCCGATCAAATCAAGAAAGCCGGCCCAGTCCTAGATCTGGGCCGGCTTTCTTAGTTTGGGAATGGATTACCGGAACCAGAATTGGCGGTCGTATTCCGTTCGAGTGCCTCTTTCGAAGCGCAGGAACTTGACCCTCTTGCGCTCGCCAGGATTGACCTTGGCGACTTGGGCGGCCAAATCCGAGGCTCCTTTGATGGCCTTGCCGTCGAATTCGGTCACCACGTCGCCAATCTTCATTCCTTCTCGGTCCGCAACGGAGCGAGGGGAAACCGAATTGACAACCGCTCCTTCAACGCCATCGGGAATCTTGAAGGTCTTCTTGGCAGTTTCATCGATGCTTCCGATTTCGACTCCCAGTCGAGCGCGGTTCATCGGCGTTGACGGGCTTTGATCGGGGCTCTGAACCCTGGGGGAGTCCTCAAATCCGGGAGCCTCGGGCAAGTCCAAGCCTGGTTGATCAGCGCTCTGTGGCAAATCATTCTCGGTTGGCATGACCGGTGGGTCCTTTGCGATGACGCTGAATGTCTTGTGCTCGCGATCCCTCAAGACCTCGATCTCGAGTTTGGAACCCGGGCCGTACTTGATCATCGCATTCCGAATGTCGACTTGGCTCGCCACCGGGACGTTGCCGATGCGAAGGACGACATCGCCCTTTTTGATGCCCGCTTTGGCAGCCGGCCCATCGTTGGGAATATTGACCACGAGGGCGCCGCCGGTTAACCCGAGTTCCTTCTTCTGATAGCCCTTTAGGTTCTCCGGCTGAATTCCTAGGAATCCTCGTGCAACCTTGCCCTTTTCGATCAGGGTTTCTGCGAGCAATCGGGCTTGGTTCGAAGAAATCGCGAACCCGATGCCGCCGCTGGTGCCGGTCGCACTGAAGATCGCGGTGTTGATTCCGACGACTTGCCCCTCGATGTTGACAAGCGGGCCGCCGCTGTTCCCCATATTGATGGGAGTGTCCGTCTGGATCAGATCCCAGTAGGCTCGGAACTTGCCCGTCGTTGGATCGGGAATCTGGTTGGTTCGCTGGGTCGCGCTGATGTGGCCGACGGTCACGGTGTTATCGAGGCCGAACGGCGCGCCAACCGCCATGGCGAATTCGCCTGAGCGGACGTTGTTGCTCTCGGCAAAGGGCAGGGCTGGCAAGTCCTTGGCGTCGATCTTAACCACCGCGATGTCGCTGTCCTCGGCTCGAATGACCTTACCCGGGAATTCCCGGCCGTCATAGAGGGTGACCAGGACCTGCTCGTAGCCGCCCACGACGTGATCGTTCGTAACGATGTATCCATCGGACCGGAAGATCACACCGGAGCCTTCGCCGCCGATGGATTGTCTTTCGCCTTGGGCATTTCGACTCGTAGTATTTCGAGACCGAATATGCACGACCGATGGTTTGACGGAATCGGCAAGGTTCGCAAATGATTCATCGAGCGCCTTGACCATATCGAGGCTCTCGGTGCGGAATTGGCCGATCGGTTTGGGATCCGAGATCGAAACCGATGGTTCCTTGCGGAAAGTCGAGACCTGATTGTCCCGTTTGGTCGTGGCCACTGCGCCGGCTCCAACGAGAATGCCGGCGGCAAGGACCCAGAGCATTGGGCTCTTGAAGATGTTCTGAATGGAATTCATGGATTCATCCCTTTATTAAATGTAATCGACGCATAAACTGGCCGCCCGGCTACCAAGTTTCCGGAAGAACACTCGGCATTCCACCGCCATTGGGCATTGCCAGAAGAAGCGCCACTGCACGCGTTAACGTCTCATCGAGCCCAATCAGTTCCAATTGGAACGTTTGGCCCAGGAGAGATGGGACGTCGGCCTGTCGCCTGGCCGCATCGAGGAAAGCGTTCAAGAGGCGCCTTCTCGCCGCCTCTGGTACGTCGGCGGCAACGACGAACTTCAGGCCGCCTGCGGTTTCCGTCGTGGTGCCTGACGACGCTTTGACCCCGATCTTCTCAGAACTTGGCCACTGGTAAACGGTTCCCTTGACGGGGCCATCGGTAATGCGCACCGCGACCGACCGCCAATCGCCCGAGTCGTTGATTTGGGCATCTTGAAGTTCAAAGCCCATGGGAAGTCGGTCCGGCAGAATCGGTTCAAATCCCAAGCTCGAACCCCGGCTGTCCATACTCAAGATATTCCCCCGTCGCTTATAGATGGTCTTCTGGTAGTTGCCCACCTCCAGATCGATCATGAAGGTCTGCGGAGAGATCTTGGCCGGATAAACCACGGTTTGCGCTTGGAAGGCGATCTTCGGCTTACCGTTGGACTCCATTGTTTCCAATTGGAGCAAGAAGCCGGTCTTTTCGTCGATATAGTATCGGCGCGTTTCCAATTCGCGGGCTTTAGGAGTCGCAACGACGATCGTCGCGGTTCGGCCCGCAATCGTTGCGCAGCCTCCCAACTTGAGACCGTAATTCCGGACCGTCAAATTGATCCTCGTGCCCGCATCGTTGGGTAAGAGTTTCGGAGACTCCTGCACGATCACCAAATTCTCGTCCGGCAGGAACGTCGCGCTCTGGCGGCCGTCATCGATCGTCTCGACCCCTTCCAGGCTCAACGGGTAGATCACGGTTTGGCGCATTTTGCCATCCCGGTTGATTTGAACTTGGATTCGCTGCATCGAGCCATTGGCTTCGCCGTTGCGCTGCATGATGATCGCGATGACGTTTTGCGGGTAGGACCGCTCCAGAGTCTTCTGGAGGAGTTGCCGCGCCCGCTCCGCTTCCGACTGTCCGGCAGCTTGGACCGCCACCGAGAATCCCAGGGCGACGAGCGCGAGGAGTGCCTTAGTCTTTGCCATAGGAAGTCGGGACGACAAAACGATTGCCGCTTAAGGGGTCGTTGCCGGCCATGAAAAGCTGGTCGCGAGAAAATTCGAACGTGGAATCCCGAGTGGCCACGGGAAGGGCGTTGGCGCCGGGGACGGACCGTTCGGTCAGCTTCGTGACGGCCAGGGCTATCAATATTCCCGCTGCCACCATGCCGGTCGCCACCTGCCATCGGAAATTCAGATGAAGGCGAAGCGCCGGGCGACCCGTGGCCTTACCCATCACCGAGGCGACGAGGCGATTCTCGAATTCGGCATTGGGGGAGTAGGTTGGCAATCCTCGCAGCATCTGCTTCAATGTGCGAAGCTGATGTTCCTCGGACTGGCACTCGCCGCACCTCATCAAGTGATCGCGAACTTGCAGGCTTTCTTGGCCGCAGAGCTCGCCGTCGAGATAGGCCGATAGGTAGGTTTGGACGCTCTTACAATTCATCCGTGTAACTCCTATAGGTTTGCGGAGCGTTCTTCATGAGGTGTTTTCTAATTTGCTTTCGGCCCCGGTGAATCCGGGACCTCACCGTTCCGACCGATGTTCGCATGACCTCGGCAATCTCCTCATACGCCATTCCCTCGACGTCTGCCAGCAAGACCGCCATTCTAAACTCCGGCGTCATCGAACTGAGCGCTTTCTGAACGGGTTCATCCAGCGATTCGTGGAGCATCTGTCGGTCGGGCGAGGATTCGAGATCTGGGACTTCCCAAGTCGTGTTCCCGTCCGTTCCACCTTGCTCCAGGCTCATCGTTCTCAGCTTGCCTTTGCGACGCACCGAGTCGATATGGGCATTGGTCATGATCCGGTAAAGCCAAGATGAGAACGGCATCGACGGATCATATTTGGCGAAAAACCGGAAGGCGCGGACAAAGGACTCTTGGACGAGGTCCTCAGCTTCAACGGCGTTGCCGGTGAGTCGGTAGGCGAGGCTGTAAGCTTGCCGATGCGACTTGCGCATAAGACCTTCGAAGAGCGCAGATTGATCGACTCTTGGCCCGGTGTTATCTTTGGAGATGGCGAACAGCATCACTTGCAAACCTTTGAATGTAGGAGTTGTACGAATTTCAAACGGCGCCAGGTTCCCGTCTGGTTGGATTCTACACGCAGTGGGTCTTTTGGTGCATTTATCAGGCAAGGATACGGGTCATCAACGAATCGAAGACGAACGCGGGATTGGCATTTCCCAAAATCCTTCGATGCGCTTCCGCGATGAGAAGAGGCGCCTCCCAATCGGGATGGAAGTTCCGGACCGCCGTCCCCAGCAGTTCCAAAGTTTCCGCATTGGCGGCTCTGGCATTCAATTCATGGGTCTTCTGAACGTCCTCGGCCAATCCTCGCAGGCTTTCCGCCGCCACCAACGCTTCACGCTCGGGTCGGTTCCTCAGGGTTTGGGCGAATTGGAGCAGTCCCCGATAGAGTCTTTCGTGTTCTTGGAAGAGCTTCGCCCTTCCCGGCGCGCCACCGGCGAATTTCCAGAGGTCCTCATCGATTCCGAGAGTTGCGGCTTCTCCATCGCCAGGCAGTTCGCAGGCCACCGCCACGCAGCGAGACAGGATTGTCGGCAAAATGCTTCCGACGCTGCCGGTCAGCAAAATGAATTTGGCGAAGGGTCCAGGCTCTTCCAGCGATTTGAGGAGGGCATTGGCCGCGACCGCGTTCATTCGCTCGGCATCATGAATAAGAACCACCTTTGTCTGTGAGATCAGGGGCCCGGTTCTCAAAAACTCGCTGATTGGAACTCCGTCGAATTTCTCTTCGCTGCCCCGACTCGCCGTGACCTGCTTGACGTTGATAATCCGACTCGGGCCCATCGGTTCTACGAACAAGACGTCGGCGCTCTTGCCGTTGGCAAATGCCTGGACGGCAGGACTGTCTTGTTCGCCAAGCCAGGCTGAAATGAGCTGGTGGGAGAGTGCCGTCTTGCCGGAGCCCCGGGGACCGTAGAGGAGAATCGCATGGACGCCGCTGTCCCTTTTGGCAAATTGGAGGACCGCGCGCTTGGCACCATTGAGACCTTTGAGTTCGTCGAGCTTAGAAGCGTTCAAACTGCTCCACGGGCAACACGAAGACCACCGCCCCGCCAACGGGAACTTTGACCGGACTCGGGATAAACGCGCCGGGAGGAGCCGCCTCGAAAGGCATCACATTGACCAGTTGCTCGCGCGATTGGCAATTTTGGCCGATGACCTTCTTAAGGGTAGGGAGGTCGGGCTCGTCCACTCCGATAAGGAACGTCGTGTTGCCCTCGCGAAGGAATCCGCCGGTCGATCCAATGATCGTGAATTTGAAACCGGCTTTCACCAACTCGTCGGTGATCTTGTTCTTATCCCGGTTATGCACGATGCAGACGACAAGCTTCACAATACGATTATAGCGGACATAAGAAGACCCTCCGTTTGAATTCA
>JADZBW010000185.1 GCA_020851885.1 Fimbriimonadaceae bacterium
CTGTTTGGACAAGCCAAGACAGGAGCGCAACTGCGGTATCAGTCCTATTCCATCTTTGCCGCCGATCCAACCCCGAACGGGATGGCGAAGAAGCTGGTGTCCGTCTATGACGCCCAAATCCCCGCCTACAAATTTCCCAAACTAATAGAAGCCGCAAATAAGGCATCCGGTGGAAAAATCACGCCGCAGAACGCCAACGCGACGGCGGCGGCGATCACCAGGCTGATCTTCGCCGCTCCCGAGTTCCAGTTGATGTAGCGGCGTTTTGCCCTGCCGCGAATCAAGATTCGCGGCTTGGTAAACTCTGCCTTCGCATGAACATCGAAGAGCAACTGGCTATCCTGCGCCGAGGCACGGCAGAGATCATCTCGGAAGCCGAGTTGAAACGGAAGCTGGAAAAAGGGCGTCCGCTGCGCATCAAACTGGGCGTCGATCCTACGGCAAGGGACGTGACCCTGGGTTGGGCGGTGGTCCTTCGCAAGTTACGCGACTTCCAGCGGCTTGGACACCAGGCGGTTCTGGTGATCGGCGACTTCACCGCGATGATCGGCGATCCCAGCGGCAAAAGCAAGACCCGAAAGCAACTGACGGCGGAAGAGGTGGAGATCAACGTCGGGGCGGTGAAGGCTCAGTTCGGCAAGATCCTGGACATCGACAAAACAGAGATCCGACCAAACAGCGAGTGGCTCTCCGCAATGAACTTCGAGGACGTCCTCCGGCTTTGCGCCAAGACCACCGTCGCTCGAATTATGGAGCGAGACGACTTTACGAAACGCTGGGAAGCCCATCAACCCATCGCCATGCACGAGTTGATGTACCCGCTTCTCCAGGGAACCGATTCGGTTGCCCTCGAGGCGGACGTGGAACTGGGAGGGAACGACCAGAAGTTCAACAACCTCATGGGTCGACAACTGCAGGAGGCCAATGGCCAAGAGCCTCAAGTCGTCGTGCTGTCGCCCCTGCTCGTGGGTACCGATGGCAAAGAGAAGATGAGCCAGAGCCTCGGGAACTACGTTTCGGTCATCGATGCTCCCAACGAAATGTTCGGCAAGACGATGTCGATTCCGGACGACCTCATCCTGAACTGGTTCGAGCTCTGTACCGACGTTCCCATGGAAGAGGCGCGCAGCTTGGTCAGCGAAGGGAGAAACCCACGTGATGCCAAGGTGCGGCTGGCAAAGGAGATCGTCGCCCTCTATCACTCGAAGGAGGCGGCGGATGAGGCGGAACGGTATTTCGTGGAGACGTTTACCAAGCGGCAGCAACCCATCGATGCCGAAGTCGCGGAGATCCCCGCCGAATTTGAGGGACCGATCCCGATCGCCAATTTGATCGTCGCCCTCGGCATGGCAAAAAGCAATGGCAACGCCAGGGACCTGATGAAACAGGGAGGAGTGTCTCTCGACGACGTCAAGGTCGTCGATCCGTTCGCCAAGTTCGAGCGCGGTGACTTGGTCGGCAAGATTCTCCGCGTTGGCAAGCACCAGTTCCGAAAACTTGCTTAGTCTCCGTAGGTCGTCCCTTAGGTTCGAAGGCAACAGTTTTCAGCCGATCCTCGTTCTGGGGAAAACGAATCGCTGAGAATTCGAGAAGAAATCCAGGCTGCCCATTAGTCCCAGTCGTGCAACTTCTGTTTCATGGGATAGGTCATTCCCAGTGTGAGCAATCAGCCGATTCCGACTCGAAGCGCAACGCCGTGGAACGCGGTGTTCTCTCTCTTCATGGCGCTCCTCTACGGAGTCTCGCCGATCGACCTGATTCCGGACGTCATTCCGCTGGTCGGTTGGTTGGATGATGCGGCGGTCGTTCCCGTCTTCCTCGCGCTGGCGTTCTTCCAATATCGGCGGGCTAAGAAGCGCGCGGGAAAAGACGTCGAAAATCGAATCATCGTCATGCCTACCCAGAAGTAACCGGCCCGGAATTTAGCCTGCGACTTGCGGGTTGTCCTCCGAATCCTCTAGGATCATGGACATGGCTCGATTCATCGCCCTTGCAATGGCTTCCCTGACCCTAGGCTTGAGTGGTCAAGCGTCGGACATCGATCGCATCCGAATGGAAGGGCTGCGACAACCTCATGCTCAGAGCCTATTGCGCGAGCTCACGAAGGGTGTGGGCCCCAGACTGAGCGGTTCCCCCGGGGCGGCGAAGGCGGTCGATTGGGGCGTCGCGCGTATGAAGGCGCTGGGCTTTGTGAATGTCCATCTCGTTCCCTGCAAAGTGCCCCATTGGGTGCGTGGAAAAGCCGAGTCGGTCTCGATGAGCATAGGAGATCGCAAGGTCCCGCTTTCGGCCTGTGCCCTCGGCGGAAGCGTGGCGACGCCTCGCCGCGGGATCACATCCGAAGTTGTCGAAGTCCAATCGCTTGAAGAAGCAGCCGCGTTGGGAAGCCGGGCGAAGGGCAAGATCATCTTTTATAACCGACCCTTCGATCCAACGCTCGTGAACACTTTTTCCGCGTATGGAGGAGCCGTGGATCAGAGGTCGCAGGGGGCGGTGGCAGCGGCCAAGGTCGGAGCCGTTGCCGTGCTTGTGCGATCCATGACCCTCTCCCAAGACGACGCCCCCCATACCGGCGCCATGAACTACCAGGACGGGGTCAAGAAGATTCCTGCCGCTGCCCTTAGCGCGAAAGCGGCCAACATGCTGAGCGCTTCTTTGAAGAGCAGACCTGTGGTCGTCCAAATGAAGCTGAATTGCCAAACTTTGCCCGATGCAGACTCAGCAAGTGTGGCTGGCGAGATTCGTGGAACCACCTTCCCGGACGAAATCATCGTGATGGGAGGGCACCTCGACAGTTGGGACCTGGGAGAAGGCGCCCACGACGACGGTGCGGGCATCGTGCAATCCATGGAAGCGCTGTCCATTCTCAAGCGGCTGAACATGGCCCCAAAGCGAACGATCCGCGTCGTCCTGTTTATGAATGAGGAGAATGGCCTGCGAGGTGGCCGATCCTATGCAGATCTCAAAAAAGCGGAGAAGCACATTGCGGCGATCGAGAGCGATGCCGGTGGGTTCGCACCGCGCTCCTTCGGCGTGACGGGTTCAGAAAGCCAACTTGCCAAGGTCCAGTCTTGGCTTCCCGACCTCAAGACGGTTGGCATCGAGCGCGTGGACAAGGGCGGAGGGGGCGCCGATATCGGTCCCTTGGGCGCCCGTGGTACCGTCCTCATCGGCTTGGTTCCAGAAGGTCAGCGCTACTTCGACGTCCATCATTCGCGCAACGATGTTTTCGAAGCCGTTCATCCGCGAGAACTTCAGCTTGGGGCGATCGCAATGGCGATGCTGGCTTGGCGGCTATCGGAAGAGGGGATCTGACCTTCTACCTGTCGAAGAGGCTGAAGAAGGTATAGCACCCCGCCCCAAGGAGGCCCGAAGCAGGCAATGTCACAAACCAAGCGATGACGACGCTGCGTGCAACATTCCAACGGACCGCGGAAAGGCGCCGGGACGATGCCACGCCAAAGATAGAAGCGGTAATCGTCTGAGTCGTGCTGATCGGCATTCCAAAGTGGCCGGCCGTCAGGATCACGGCGGCACTGGATGTCTCTGCCGCAAACCCATGCACGGGATCGAGCCTGCTGATCTTCTGACCCACCGTGTGCATGATTCTCCACCCACCGGCCGCCGTGCCCAAGGCCATTGCCAGCGCGCACGCGAACATCACCCAAATCGGGACTTCCGGCTTTGCAAGAAATCCGTGAGTGACCAGAGTCAACGTGATGATCCCCATGCTCTTCTGAGCGTCGTTCTGACCGTGCGAAAACGCCATCAAAGACGAAGAAAAGACCTGAGGGCCCTTGAACAAACGACCCGCTCGAGTCGGATTGGCATGGGATGCAAACCAAGCGATCGTGATCATCAGAAGATAGCCGACGAGAAAACCAGCGACCGGCGATCCAACCAAGGGAAGGATCACCTTGTCGAGCAGGCCAGACCACTTCACGACCGAGGTCCCGCCGTGAGCCATCGATGCGCCCACCAATCCACCTATCAAGGCGTGGGAAGAGCTACTTGGAATGCCGAAGAACCAGGTGACGAGATTCCAAACGATCGCCGCAAAAACCGCCGCCAACACGACGATCTCCGTCGCCATATTCGTCTGGACGATGCCGGACGCCACGGTTTTCGCGACCTGAGTTGCGAGCATGGCGCCCGCGAAGTTGAGAACGGCCGCCATCATGATGGCGTTTCGAGCGGAAAGGACGCGCGTCGAGACGACGGTGGCGACGGCGTTGGCCGTGTCGTGGAAGCCGTTGATGTAATCGAAGGCCAGCGCAAGAACGACCGTGATTACGAGCAAAAAGCCGACGTCAGGCATATTTGACCAGGATCGTTCCGATGATCGCAGCGATATCTTCGCACTTGTCGACAGCTGTCTCAATCCGGTCGAAAAGCTCTTTCCACTTGATGACGGTCAATGCCTCGATTCCCGGCTCATCAAAGAGATTGCCCAATGCTGTCCTGAACACCTTGTCACTGGCATTTTCAACGGTGTGAATCTCCCTCAATAGCTCTCGCAGCTCTCGCGGCTTACTGAAGCCATGGCGAAGCGACTTGACCGCCTTCTCCGTGATCTGAGTGATCTCGACCAGTTGTTCTGCGAGCTGTAGAAGTTCCTTTCGAACAACGGTTAAACGGTAGAGCTGGGCCCTCGCCGCGGCGGCTTCGATGTAGTCTGCGACATCATCGAGCGCCTGTGAAAGTTCCTTGAGGTCCTCTTTGTCGAGCGGCGTGATGAACGTACCGGCGATCTTGTTCTGGAGTTCATGAGTCAAGTTGTCTCCCTCATGTTCCAGGTCTGATAGATCGGCCGCAAAATCGTTGATGCGTGAAAAGTCCTTGGCCAATTCCAAGAACTTCTCCGCACAGCGACAAGCTAGGTTGGCCTGCGACTCCAAGAGGAGATAGACGCCAGAGTCTTTTTTCGATTTGAGTAGCATTTCCGAGCGGGCTCCTCCTCTGGTTCAGATGACGCCCGTGACATTATGGACCTCGGGAAGGCGATTGTTAAGCGAGTCCTAGCGGAAAAAACCTAATCTCAGCCTAAACAACTCGTAGTGCAACAAAACGGCCCACCCGATCGACCTCACTTCTTTTGCCAACGGTCCTTAGGCTCCAGGATGCTCTTTGGACCATCCCCTTTCAGCCATTTGGCCGCTGCCTTGTCCTGCTTGAGATAGGCATCCCAAAACGCAGTGCTGATACCCAGGATGGCTCGATGGTGGTTGGGGTTTCTGGGCTCTCGGTCGCCAGGCAGGGCGCGATCCGTAAAGGCAGAATGCTCGGCGTTCTCGAGAACCAATTCGAATTTGTCTCCGACGGGCAGTGCGGGAAAGACGCTGAGTCGATTGGCCACGTCGGTGTCGTTGATCGGCGATTGATCTTTGGTTCCGGTCATGAGAAGCCACGGAAGTTTGACATTGCCGAACGCCTTGGCGGGGTCGGCGGACTTAGGCGTACTCGGACTGTACATGATGGCCGCCTTGATCCGCGAATCGGTCAGGGATTGTCCAACCCCCGGAAAACTCTCGCCACTCACCGCCTCGGATGTGACCGCACCGAACGAATGGCCAGACATGCCGATCCTCTTAAGGTCCATTCGACCGGCGATCCCTTTGCCCAGATCTCCGTTCAGGTTTGCCAGTTCATCGATCACAAAAGACACGTCGGCAATACGAAGCGAGAGATTCTGAGCGCTGGCGGCCTTCTTCATCGACGCCAATCGATCCCGCAACGGCGCTCCGCGCCAAACCGAATCGTCGCTGCCAGGATGCTGAAGAAATACCGCGACATAGCCCCTTTTCGCCAAATGGACGCCCAAGAATTCATTGCCGGTTCTGGCTCCGCCCAATCCGTGGCTAAAAAACACGACGGGGGCGGGCTTGTCTCCGTTGGGCAGGTAGAAGAGGATGGGTACATCCCGATTGCGTTTGGTATCGTGCAGCCGGAGATCGATGGTCTTCACGACTTGGGATTTGTCCACGCGGAGTGGATCGTAATCCGCAGCGTGGGCACCAGCCGGTCGAGCCAAAACAAACGCAAGGCAAAAAGCAATCATAACAACCTCCTCTTCGACGGTCTGACAACTACCGCAAGTTGCTAGAACGGTCCTCGCCGCGGGAGGTTCACCAAGTCCTAGGTGCGCTATATTCGTGACATGCTTTGTGCCTTCGTTTTTGCGCTAATGGTACGGCAATCCACGAACCCCGCGGTGATTCCGGTTCCAGTGGCTGGGGATTGGTGGATGGAGCGCCATCGGGCCATGAATCAGGAAGCCGCCAAGGGAACGGCCCAGCTTGCATTC
>JADZBW010000186.1 GCA_020851885.1 Fimbriimonadaceae bacterium
TCTCGGTCAACACTTGGCCAGCCTCGGGCAGTCCATCGCTGCGACAGTCAGGCAACATCTTGCTGAGCGGCACAAACTCCCACATGCCCGCCGTCAATACCAATGCGGCGGGTGACATCTCGGTGATCTACTCGCGCAACAACGCGAGTACGAATCCAGAAGTCTGTCAGTCCTCCCGACTCGCAGTCGACGCTCTTGGCACGATTGGCGCTCCTCAGGTCTTGGCGACTTCCACCGGGAACTATGGAAGCGCCGGTGGCAACCGGTGGGGTGACTATTTTGGCTGCGAAATCGATCCCGTCGATAACCTGACATTCTGGGGAATCGGCATGGCGGCAGGCGCAGGCGGCCAATGGCAAACCCATATCAACAAATGGACAGTCTCCTCCGGTGCGGGGGCGACCCTCGTTTCGCCGGTCGCGATCGCCACAACCCAAGGAAACTTTGTGGTCGGCGATTTGGCTGCGGTCACCAATTCTGACAACAATCGCTATTCGATCCAGTCGGTATTGATCGACAAATTCGGGGTGCCTACTTCCAACGCGAATTTGGCAACGGCCATGGTCGCAACCGCGCAAGTCGACTTCGACCTGGACATGTCCCAAGGAACGCTCGACGACCTCAAGGTCTCAGTTGAGACCAATGTGAGCAAGGTTGGCGCCTCGGGCCAGGTCTTTGCCTATAACTGGTTTTCTGGCACCTACGTGTCCATTGCTTCGTTTGCGATCTCGACGAGCGACAAGAAGGCTCTGATTTCGGTCAAGAAGACCCAATTGTCGAGTTTTGTGGACGGTACGGGCAATATGCGCTTGCTGATCCGCTCGATCTCATCGGTGAAAGCGGGACGACCGGGAGTTCTGCCCCCGCCGTTCCAATTCAACATCGACCAGATCGGACTGTCTCCAAGCTTTACGGGCTAGGCGAAGCCGCACGGGCGACGAGATCTTCATCTCGTCGCCCGTTTTCTTTTGACGACCTTAGCTAGCTTGGTCCAATCCTACGGCGACCACTTTTGGTCGGTACCCTTGGCAGGCCATTCTTGCCTGCCCAATGCCTCTGATCGAGGAAGTGACTTCGCCTAACTTGGACTTCAGCAGGTTCATCGTCACGGCATCCGCAAGAATTGCCTCCTGAAGTCGACCGTCGGTGCAAGGATTCGTCCCAGACTCAAGCTCTCGGAGAACCGATTCACGTGAAGCTACGATTCCATCGATTTCGCTCCAATGGTCCTGCTCGATCGCACTTGCCAACGCGAGAGTCAGCAACTGATATCGGTCCAATAGCGAACTTGAATTAGGCGGCAAGGGGAGCCTCATGAGCCTGCACCCGCGTCATTTTTTCGACTTCGACCCAGCTCTCACGCAATTCACAGAGGATCTTAATGCAACGGTCGATCGGTTCGATCTTGTCGCCCACATTGGCTTCTACGAGCTCATTGAGCACATAGCTGTAAAGGGCGAGTAGGTTCTTCGCGATCTCTCCACCCTTGTCCATATCGAGGCAGGACATGAGTTCCATGACGATCCGCTGCGCTTTCTGCAGGTTTTGATTCTGGAGTTCGAGGTCTTTGTGCTCGATGCCGTATTTGCCAGCCTCCATGAAGCGGATCGCTCCATCGTAAAGCATGATGACAAGCTGAAGCGGGGAGGCGCCGTTGACGGCGCCCTTTTGGTATTCCTGTACGAATCGTCCGTTTGCCAATTCTAATCCTCATCCGGAAAGCTACACGGGAATTGTCGGACGAGGAAACGACGGACCTTACGACTTTTGTCGAGTTTGCGATACGGGATTTTGATGCAAGAGCAAGAGCCCGCTTTGAACTAGACTTGCCATCACGATCAAGCCTGGAACGAGCCACTGAAGCGCCTGCGGATAATCGGGCCAGGGGGTCCGCTGGGCTTCGGCTTCGAGGAACGCCTGTTGGAACCGCAGGTAGAGGAAGATCGAAGAGGCCAGGATGCCACCCACGAAGCCCGCCGCGCCTGCCAACTCGAATTTGATCGTAGCAATCGCGCCTTGCGCAAACGCTGGGACGTAGGCTGCTAGCAGCAGCAGCGAGAGCCTTCCCAGAAGGTGAACTTCCATCCATCCGAGAAACGGCCAGATGGCCAAGAAATAGGAGAGGAAGGAGTGGAACACAAATCCGGTACAGCCAAAGAGCATTTGGCTATCCATGTCTCTTTCCTTGGTCCTAGGAGAATCCAGTTTTTCGTCGGTTGGGAGCATCTTCATGGCGGCTGCGGTGGACCGCATTGACGATATTACGGACAATTCTTTGAAACTTAACCAACATTGTTAGGTTTTTGACTTCGATCCCTCTAGTTTGCCCGAAGAAATACCAGTATCATGGGTGTGGTTCGTCCGCGTGCATGGATGTGTCTGAGAACGCGACGAGCTAGCTAGTGGAGGAAACTTATGCGCAATTTAGGTTTGCTGTCAGCCTCGGTCGCGGCAGTCGCGATTCTCGCGGGCTGTGGCGGCGGTGGCGGTGGCAGTTCAAAACAAGTGACGCGAACGGTTGCTGGCTTTGTCTATGTTCTAGGCGGTACAGGTAGTGCCAATCCGAACGCGGTGATTTTGCCAACGGCCACAGCGCCCGCCGGCTTTTTCGCACCGACGTCCGGAAATGTGACCCTGTCCGTTCCGGATGGCACGATTTCACGTGCGCCGGATTCCGAGAACTTCGACATGTCGCTTAGCAACGCCGTCATTTGTTCGGTGAAGGCAAAGGAGAACACGCTGATCAGCGTGGGTGGTTCGGGTCTTAATTTCGAAGGGAATGGAAGATCATTCAGCCCGTTCTCAACAAGCATCGGAGTCAAGGCCGACTCGAACACGGTACTCACGTTGAATACCGGTTCTTCGGTTTACACGCCGGGACCCGCGGCTTCGCTTTTCTATACGATTAACGGCATCGTGCCGACGAACCCAACGCAGGCGTTCATTGCCGGCGATGTGGCCAGTCAGCTTGCCGTCGTATCGCTCGATGCGAGCGGCGTCATCGTTCCGACGGCGGTTTACAATGTTGCCGCTTCGAATGCGGGCGTCGGCGTTGCCGGTTCCGGAACTTCTGGACCATTCTCGTTGACTCCTGCGGGCATGGCTCAGGCTGAAGCAACTGTCGATGTGACCATCGACGACACCACTGCGAATCTGCAGGCGACGATTAACGGCAATTTCACCCACGGAACGCCGTCATCGGTTACCGTTGTTCCCGCGGGCTCTTCCGTTCTTTGGGGAACGGTTGCTCCTGCGGTTGCCAATACAACCACGGGCATCACCGCGACGGTTTTGAACCAGTTCGCGGTTCCAATGCCTGGGGTGACGATCACCTTGACGACCAACAAGATTTCTGGCGGGGCCAATACTTGGAGCACCACCGACGGAACCTTGGCAGGCAACGCCTTTGCAACTCAAAGCGCGGCTTCCGACGTCAATGGCCAGTTGATCACTACGTTCAGCCCGCCGACGGCAATGAATGCGATCCTAACCGGTACGCAGACCAATCCGAAGGGACTTAACACGATTACGGGCACGGCTGGCACGGCAACGGGCACGGGCTCGGTGACGATCCTTCGACCGATCGGTTCCTTGACGATCGCAGGCGATCTCACGTTGGATACCGGCAACACCGGAATCCAGTACGACATCACCGGCGCTCTCGACGTGGACGGCGCTTCGGCGACGACTCCTGCCGGCGGCGTCACTTGGACGTTGACCAACACGCCTTCCGGTGGCAACATCGGTAACACGGGCGACGGTTCACCGGCTTCCGTTTCGACGGCAGCCACGAACGGCAGCACGACCGGTAGCGTCCTCGTTGGCGCAGGCAGCACGGCGGGCCAATTCACGCTTCAAGCGGCGATTGGCGCAGTCAACTCCAACACTCTGACCGTCGAGATCTACGGCGTTCCATCCAAGATTGCCTACAACCCGAATACGGTTGTTTCCGCGATCTCTGGTGCGAGCGGCGAATACGCGACGGGCGGCACGGGCAACACGATCAACGTGACCTTCACGTTCCTCGATAGCTTCGGCCATACCGTTGGAGCCGGTGGAGCCGGTGGAAATGCCACTTGGACCTACACGGGCAACATCGATTCCGCGACGGGCGGATCGCTGAACCCTGGTAGCGGCAGCAACGTCTCTGCCTTCGCCATCGTGACCGGACCCGGCGACGGCCTGTTCACGGTGACCACGCAAGGCAATTGGACGGGCGCAAACGGTGGAAGTGGAAACTTCAACCTCCAGCGCAATGCCGGCCACAACGCTCCGTAATTCCCATCGGGAATGAACTCTGGCCCTCGCTTCCTTCTTGGAAGCGGGGGCTTTCTTTTTGATCTCGTGAGCCAGGTCAAGGTGCTCGAATTCAGTCGCGGTCTATGGCCCAGGACCCTATGGCGGCAATTCGGGTATCATTCGCGCTTGGTCGAA
>JADZBW010000187.1 GCA_020851885.1 Fimbriimonadaceae bacterium
AGCTTCTTCATGCTTGCCTTCCTTTACTTCACGCTGGGGGCGGAAATGATTGGCATCCTGCAAATCGTCGTCTATACCGGCGCGATTATGGTGCTCTTTCTCTTCGTGATCATGCTTCTCAATTTGGGTTCGGTGAAGTCGTTGATCGAAGCGCGCGATCCAAAGATGCTGATCGGCGGAGCGCTCGGTTTAGCGATGGCCGTCATCTTGGGTGCGCAGGTGATCGCACCACTTGCGGGCGTCACGGAATCTCGTGCGCCCGCCGGTTTCGGATCCCCGCAAAACACCGGATACAGCCTTTTCAGTTCCTACCTGTATCCGTTTGAAATCGCGAGCATCTTGCTCCTCGTCGGAATCGTCGGCTCGATATTGCTGGCAAAGAGGAGGATCTGATGCAGGGCGTTCCGCTAATCGCATACTTAGCTCTCGGGCTCTTCCTATTCAGCATTGGCGTGGTAGGCGTGATTATCCGTCGCAACCCCATCGTCATCTTCATGTGTATCGAGCTGATGCTCAACGCGGTGAATTTGACCTTCCTCGCCTTTGCCAAGTATCTGCCAAGCAAGCTTCCCACCGGCAATCTGCCCGTCGCCGATGCAAGCATGGCCGGGCAAGTCATGGTGATCTTCGTGATGGCCGTTGCCGCCGCCGAAGTCGCAGTAGGGCTGGGAATTATCATGGCGATCTTCCGGTTGCGCCAAGACATCGATATCGACAAGATGAACGTGTTGAGGGGCTAAAGGAAACCAGGGACGAGGAACATAGGACCAGGAATGGACGCAAGTTACGGATTGGTTTGGTTGATCATCGGGTTACCCGTCGCCGGGTTCCTGATTCAGGCGCTGATAGGCAAGCGTCTCATCGGCAACGGGTCCGGCAAGCGCCTTGCCGGCGCCTTGGCCGTGCTGCCGATCGCATCGGCCTTCGGAGTCGCCGTTGCATTGACCATGGAATTGGCGAAGCTGGCTCCTGGGACCAGGGAAGTCGTCGTTCCTGGATTTGACTGGATCAAGATCGCTGGGCTCAATATCCCCTTCGAGGCAAGGGTGGATCCGCTGACCATGATGATGACTCTGATCATCACCGGTATCGGCGCGCTGATCCACCTGTACGCAACCGGCTACATGTCGGAAGAGAAGGACTACTCGCGCTTCTTCACGTACTTGAATCTGTTCATCGCGGCGATGCTCATCCTGGTTCTGGGCAACAACCTGGTCCTGATGTTCATCGGTTGGGAGGGCGTGGGACTCTGCTCATATCTCCTGATTGGATTCTGGTACAAGGATCTCGCGAACGCCAAAGCCGCGAACAAAGCGTTTATCGTCAACCGTATTGGCGACTGGGGCCTCACGCTTGGGATGTTCCTGCTCTTCGTCGTCCTGGCCGCGAATGCGGACAAGCTTGGCAGCCACGAAGGACGGTTCTTGAGCTATGACGTCATCCTCCCGAACATCGCCGGCATCCTGAAGACCATGCCGGGCGTGACGACGGCGATCGCCCTTCTGCTTTTTGTTGGCGCTTGCGGCAAGTCTGCCCAGTTTCCGCTCTACCTTTGGCTGCCGGATGCCATGGCCGGTCCTACGCCGGTTTCTGCCCTTATCCATGCCGCGACGATGGTCACCGCCGGTGTGTTCATGTTGAACCGCCTCTACGTGATCTTCGAAATGTCTCCCGTCGCCAGTGCGATCATTGCCTGCATCGGCGCTTTTACCGCGCTTTTCGCCGCTCTCGTAGCCTTTGGACAGACCGACATCAAGAAGGTACTCGCCTATTCGACCGTTTCGCAGCTAGGCTTCATGTTCATCGCCTGCGGTGTCGGCGCTTACTGGGTTGGCATGTTCCATGTCACCACCCACGCTTTCTTCAAAGCCCTGTTGTTCCTTGGCTCCGGTGCGGTGATCCATGCGATGGCTCACAACCAGGACATGCGGAACTATGGCAACTTGAGGAAGTACCTGCCGATCACGTTCATCACGATGATGATCGGTTACTTGGCCATTGCGGGATTCCCGATGCTAGCCGGCTTCTATTCCAAGGAAGCGATCCTTGGCTATGCGCTGGCCAATAACCACGCCAGTATCGACGGTATGAACTTCAGCCACATCGTCGGCTGGGTTGGATTGGGGGTCGCGTTCCTTACCGCGTTCTACATGACTCGGATGACCTGGTTGACCTTCTTTGGTGGTCAAGAGCGCTGGAAGCTGATTCCTGCCCACGCGGAGGAGCATCACGACGATCACGCCCATGCCGATCACGACCATGCCCATCACGAGGACCACGGGCCGGATACCCACAAGTTCTTCTTTACGGATGAAGAGATGGACGCTCAGCCCCACGAGCATGAGCATCATCACGCGCTCGACGAGACCCACAAGCCGCACGAAGTACCGTTCAGCATGTGGTTTCCGCTCGTTATCCTGGCCATTCTCTCGCTTGGTGGCGGTTGGGTCTTAAGCAACAACCATTTGCTCGAGGAGTGGCTCTATCCCGAAGGTTCGATGAGTCTTGCCCTTACGGAGCATCCCCATGCCTTGCCGGGCGGCCTTTCCTTAATGGCCTACTCGCTCATTGCCGCCTTTGGTGGAATCCTTGTGGGAGCGTTCTTCTATTGGAAGGGATTGCCCAAGAAGGAAGGCTGGGACGAAGCAAACTGGAGCCCATTCCGACGATCGGCCAAGGACCAATTTGGCTATGACGGCGCCATGATGTCCGCCGCGGTGCAGGGCGGAGGCGATATTGGCCTCGCGATGTGGCAAGGGGCTGACGCTGGCGTCGTCGATGGCGCGGTAAACGGTGTGGGCAGACTTTCTGGATTCCTCGGCGGGCTTATGGGCAAACTCCAAAGCGGTTTCGTCAGGCAGTACGCGATGATCATGTTGGTCGGCGTGGTTGGTCTGCTTGCCGCCGTCTCATACGGAATCTATAAGGTCGGCAAGCAACCACCCGCCGTTCCTGCGGTCATCCAAGAGGGGAGACCCATCCTCGGCGCGTCCGCCGGAGGCCAACACTAATGCAACCGACCGGACTTGGACTGCTTTCACTGATCGTTTTCACGCCGCTGATGGGCGCCCTGCTGCTCATGCTTATTCCCAAGGAGCAGGAGAAGTTGCATCGGTATGCCGCCTTGGGCGTGTCCGTGCTGACATTCGCCTTCTCCCTGATGCTCCTGAAAGAGTTCAATGGACAGACCTTTCATTTCCAGATGGAGGAGTTCATTCCCTGGATCAAGCCATTAGGAATTCATTATCACCTTGGCATGGATGGAATCAGCTATTGGCTGGTGCTCCTTACAACCTTCCTGACCGCGATTTCCATCTGGTTTAGTTTCTATGTCTCAAAACGAGTCAAGCTCTACTTCATCTGCCTTCTGATCCTCGAAACGGCGATGTTGGGCGTTTTCGTCTCGCTCGACATGATTCTCTTCTACACGTTTTTTGAGGCATCCCTCGTCCCGATGTGGCTTCTGATTGGAATCTGGGGTGGTGAGCGACGAACCTACGCGGGCACGAAGTTTTTCATCTACACCTTCGCTGGCTCGATCTTCATGTTGATCGGCATCATCGCCTTGGCGAACTTGTACGGCCAAGCGACGAACGGCCCGATCAGTTTCAGCATCGTCGATATCCAGGCCGCCGTGGCAAATGGAAGTCTTTGGGCGAAGGCGATGACCTTGCAGCCTTGGATCTTCTGGTCCTTCGCGATCGCCTTCCTGGTGAAGTGCCCGGCGTTCCCATTCCATACTTGGTTGCCCGACGCCCACGTCGAAGCTCCGACCGCTGGTTCCATCATCCTCGCCGGCGTCCTCCTCAAGATGGGAACCTATGGGTTCCTGCGATTCTGCCTACCGCTTTTCCCAGATACGATCGCATCTCAAGTGCCGATCATCATGACCCTGGCGGTCATCGGGATCATCTATGGGGCGATCGTGGCGGCGGTGCAGCCCGATTGGAAGAAGCTGGTCGCCTACTCTTCGGTAGCCCACATGGGCTTCGTGTTGCTTGGAATCTTCTCGCTGACCCACACCGGCCTACTTGGCGGATCCTTGCAGCAACTGAACCACGGCATCAGCACCGGCGCCTTGTTCCTTCTCATCGGTCTGGTCTATGAGCGGAGGCACACCCGAATGTTCAAGAACTTCGGCGGTCTCAAGGCACAGATGCCGATCTACTCCGCGATCTTCTTGATCGTCATGCTCAGCTCTGTTGGCCTTCCCGGCACGAACGGGTTCATCGGCGAATTCATGGCGATGATGGGGGCCTTCGAGGCGGCCTATGCGGGTGCCTATGGACTGAACCTGGGCTTCATCGTGGTAGCTGGCTTTGGCGTCGTCCTCGCCGCGGTTTACCTGTTGTATATGTTCCAACAGGTCTTCTACGGTAAGAACGACAACCCGGACAATCGTCGACTCAAGGACATCAAACCCTGGGAAATGGCGATGTGCGGCCTCTTGTTGGTCTTCGTCTTCTGGGGTGGACTCTATCCAAAGACGTTCCTCCAACCGATGGAAGCCAGCATCGGCGCGGTGCGAATGATGGCGATCAACCCCGTGGGCCAACGACCCGCTTGGAATGAGAAGGGTCAAGAGATCGATGCGGACATGAACCTCGTGGCAGATGGGGTCGTCATCGCCCCGGCAAAGCTTCATTTCCCGCTCAAGCCACCGGTCGAAGAGAATCAGCCCGAAGTTCAGGTCAAAGCACGGTTTAGTCAGGATCAGGTGATTGCCCGCCGATGACCTCGCGCGAGAGGTTGTTAACCGTGGCGAAGGGAGGGCCGGTGGATCGCAAGCCGATCCTCTATTGGCCTTACTGGAAGGAAGGATCGGATATTCGGCACTTCAACCATGAGACCATGCCCGACCATATCGAGGAGGGAGATCGCGAGATCGCGGTTGTCGAGAT
>JADZBW010000188.1 GCA_020851885.1 Fimbriimonadaceae bacterium
CGCTCGTTTGAATCATGGACGGAATCTGGTGGGTCTTCGCTTCACGAATCAAGTTTCGGATAGCGGGACTGGCAAGCATGATTTCGTTGGCCGGGATTCGACCCGGTGCGCCGGCTCGCGGCAAGAGCTGCTGCGAAATGATCGCCTGCAGGTTATTGGAGAGCTGGACGCGGATCTGCTCCTGCTGGCCAGGAGGGAAGACGTCGATGATACGGTCGACGGATTCTGCCGCGTTGTTCGTGTGCAGGGTCGCAAAGACAAGGTGGCCGGTTTCCGCTGCGGTGATGGCAAGGGAGATCGTCTCCATATCGCGCATTTCACCGACGAGCAGGACATCCGGGTCTTCACGAAGCGAGGCGCGAAGCGCGTTGGCAAAGCTCTTTGTGTCGCCGCCCAGTTCACGCTGGTTGATAACCGATTGCTTATGGGTGTGCAAATACTCGATCGGGTCCTCGATCGTGATGATGTGCAGGGCCTTTGTGATATTGATGTGGTTGACCATCGCCGCGAGGGACGTGGACTTGCCGGAACCGGTGGGACCCGTCACCAGAATGAGACCACGAGGCTTGTCCGTCAATTGCTCCAGCAGCGGGGGCAAGTTCAAATCGCGAACGGTCGGGATCTTCTGCGGAATCAAACGGAAGGCGCCCGCCACCGAACCTCGGTCACGGTACATATTGACGCGGAATCGGGCTCTTCGCGGGAGTTGATAGGAGAAGTCCAACTCCAACGTTGTTTCAAAACGGTTGATGTTATCGTCCGAGATGATCTCGTACATCATTCGCTGGAGAACCTGCGACGTGAATTTCTCAAAATTCAGTCGCTTGAGCGCGCCGTCCTCACGGATGACGGGAGCCTCGTGTTGGCAAATATGAAGGTCGGAGGCATTGCGGTCGACGACAATATGAAGCAGTTCGTCGATGTGTAGGTCCTCTACAGGAACTGGCGCTCCCGCTTTCTTGACCTCCTCACCGCTAACCGCCTCGGAGCTAGCCGCCCCAGGCACCTGAAACATTGGAGTATTCGTGTCCATAATCGATCTGTCTAACTTACGATTCCAAACTTATCAAAAAACGATCGTCTAGCCGAAACCAGCGGTGAAGACGACGCGCATGACTTCTTGCGGGTCCGTCTGACCGGCCAATACCTTGGTGAGACCGTCCTCTCGGAGTTCGTGCATGCCGTTCGCCTTCGCAGCGGCACGTACATCGTTAACTGGAGCGCGGCGAACGACGAGCTCGGCGATCTCGTTGTTCATCGTCATCAATTCGTGGAAACCGGTTCGACCGCGGTATCCGGTCATACGGTTGTCCTCGTGCGGGATGCCACGGAAGAGGGTGATCATCTCATCCGGATCTTCAAGCGCCATTCCAAATCGGCGAAGATCGATCGCGGGAACTTCGTAAGCTTCCTTATGGTCGGGATCGACTCGACGTCCAAGACGTTGGGCGAGAACTCCCGTAAGGGTCGCCGCGATCAAATATGGTTCCACGCCCATATCGATCATACGCAGGGTGGTCGAGGGAGCGTCGTTCGTGTGGATGGTGGAAAGGACCATGTGGCCCGTAAGCGCGGACTCGATGGCGATTTCGGCCGTTTCCAAGTCGCGCATTTCGCCGACCATCATGATGTCGGGGTCTTGTCGCAGGAAGGCGCGAAGGGCGGTGGCAAAGGTCAAACCGGCTTTACGGTTCATACCGACCTGGGCAACGCCGGCAAGCTGGTACTCGATCGGGTCTTCGGCGGTGATGATATTCACGCCGATCGTGTTCAGAATGTTCAGACAAGAGTAGAGAGTCGTGGTCTTACCAGATCCCGTCGGACCCGTACAAAGGAACATGCCTTGTGGCTGAGAGACCAGTTCCTCGATCTTCGCCTGGTTTTCGGAGGTGAAGCCCAACTTGCCCAGACCGATCATGACGCTCGACTTATCGAGGATACGCATGACGATCTTCTCGCCGTAAGGAGTCGGGATCGAGCTCACGCGAAGGTCGAATTCCTTGCCGCTGTGGCGAACCTCGATACGGCCGTCTTGAGGGATACGGCGCTCGGCGATGTTCATGTCCGCCATAATCTTCAAACGACTGATCAGGGGCGCCATGAGGTTCCGGGGAACGGTCATCGCTTCCATCAAAACGCCGTCCAAGCGATATCGGATACGCACGGAGCGCTGCTGAGGCTCGACATGGATGTCCGAAGCGCGATCCGCGATGGCCTGTTGGATCAGGGCATTCGCCAGCTTGATGATCGGAGCCTGCTCCGCCATCTGCTCGGCGTCCTTGTCGCCCATATCCTCGTCTTCACGACCACGGGCAACGCCGGCAGCGGCGATCGCGCCGCGAATGTCGGAACGAAGATCGACGGTGTTGGAACCGGCGGCGGGCGTCGACGTCACGGAAGCCGATGCGTCGCCATTTGTGGCCGTACCGGCGTAACTCTTCTTGATCGCGTCCTCAATCGCTCCCGGCAAGGCAAGCACGGGAATGACCCGGCAACCCGATGCCATCTTGACGTCGTCCAACGCCATGATGTTCTTGTCGTTCGCCATCGCCAGCCATAGGGTTTGGCCGTCCTTCTTAACGGGAATCACACTGTGCGCTTTTGCAATCCGTTCGGGGACCACGTTCAGCGCCGAGCTCTCGATTTGAACTCGGTCCAGGTCCACGAAGCCGATGCCCATTTCCTGAGCTTTGGCTTGAAGGACTTCCCTTTCGCCGACCATGCCTAGCGAGATCAGAACCCGACCGAGGTCCGGCTCTTTGGTCTGCTGCTGCACCTTTACCGCTTCCTCAAGCTGTTCGGGCTTCAGATAGCCCTTTTGCTGGAGAAACTGAACCATAGAAACGCGAGGCAACGCCATCTAATTTATCCACCCAACCCATTCACGCCGACACAAGAACCGAGGTCCTCCCCAATGCCGGAACCGTGAAATCCTATTCTAGACCAAATGGCCCATTGTTTAGCGTTAAGGATTTTGGAATGCACTTGCCATCTGAGACGAGGCCACAAGAAAGAATCGTTCACATTCCTGCCCTCTCCGCTAGGGAAATGTTAACGCATGTATGCCCGCAACGCAAGGTTGCCGGTGATTTTGTCGGGAGATAATTTTCTGGGGCGAACGAGACTCACCAGGATCGTGCGGCGATGGTTCCTGGGACCTGAGAACCGTCGAGCATCGCCCGACGTTGAAAGGAGCGTGAACACACTCAAGACCGGACTGCTCCTGGCCATCGTCGGCGCGATCGCCGTCGGCATTGGTGCCGCGTTCTTCGGCACCCAAGGCGCGGTGATCGGCCTGCTCATCGCCTTCGCCTTCCAAGGCTTCTCCCTTTTCGCCGGCCACAAGATGGCGATCAGCTTCGCGAGGGGCCAAGAACTCCCGCCAGGAAGCCTGCCCTGGCTTGAAGACGCCGCCGAACGTCTCAGCAAGAAGGCAGGCATCCCGACCCCCAAACTTTACATTTCGCCAGATCCCCAGCCCAACGCTTTTGCCGCCGGTTGGAAGCCGGAAGTCGCGGTGGTCTGCATCAACCAAGGGCTGCTTCAGACCATGCCGCAGGATCAGGTGATCGCGGTGCTCGCCCACGAACTGTCGCACATCAAGAATCGGGACATGCTGACGATGACGGTCGCGGCGGCCGCCGCTTCGTTCATCAACATGATCGCCCACCTCGCCTACTTCATTCCCATGGGCGATGGCCGGGATCGGAACCCGTTGGCCAGCCTCCTTCTGATGATCCTCGCCCCGATCACGGCAACCATGATCCAGTTGGCCATCTCGAGAACGCGGGAATTTGGCGCGGACGCCACTGCCGCCGAATTGCTTGGGACGCCAAGGCCCATGATGGATGCGCTCGCTTCCCTGGAGGCCGGCACCCATCGGATCCCTTCGCTCACCGCGGCACCGGCGACGGCCCATATGTATATCGCCTCACCCTTCAGTGGCGGTGGCTTGATGAAGCTGTTCAGCACGCACCCGCCCGTGGAGGACCGCATCCGGGCGCTTCAGGCATTGGCCTAGGCGCTTCGGGACCGGTTTGCCACCCTTTCGAACTGGCCTAACACCGTCCCCGGTATCCTATTGGGGCTTTGATCCGAGATTCCCTACAGCAAATCGTCGTGTCCGCCGTCGCCTCCCTCGTGGAGTCGGGGCAGCTTCCACGCGAGGTACAAGAGGTGGAAGTCGAGATCTCGGATACCAAGCAGCCCGAGCATGGCGATTTCGCCTGTAATTTCGCGCTCGCCGCCTCCAAGAGAGCCGGCCTGAACCCGAGGCAGTTAGGTGAGTTGCTGAAGGCAGGCATCACGGCAATGGGGCTCGACGGTGGGAGTTCGCCGATTCAGACCATCGAAATCGCCGGTCCTGGGTTCCTTAACTTGCGCCTGAATCCGGCTTGGGTGGCGTCGTTTGTGCCGCTGGTTTTGGAACTGGGCGCTTCCCTGCCCAACGTCCAACACCCAACACCCAACGTCCAACACCCAACACCCAACGCCCAGAAGATCAATGTCGAGTTCGTCTCGGTGAATCCGAATGGACCGATCACGATCGGGTCGGGGCGCGGCGCGGCCTATGGCTCCACCCTCTGCAACGTGTTGGAAGCAGCGGGTAACGAGGTTCATCGCGAGTACTACATCAACGATGGCGTGAACTCGGAGCAGATGAGGACGTTCGCCGAGAGCGTACGCTGCATCGCTCTAGGATTGCCGGTCCCTGAGAACGGCTACAAGGGCGATTACGTTCACGAAGTTGCTCAACACTTGATCGATCGCCATGGCAAGGACTTCGTTGTGGCCAGGTCATCGGAATTGGAGAACCTTGCTTGGTTTCAGCATGAAACTGAGGGTGAAATGCTCAGCGCCCAGCGCTCGGCGCTCAAGCAGTTCGGCGTCGACTTCGACACCTGGTTCTCCGAACAATCGCTCCACGATTCCGGCGTTGTCGCCGCCGAGATCGAGCAGATGCTAGCGGCGAACGTGGCCGACGAAAGAGAGATCCGGACGGTACTCAAACTCGCCAAGGGCGGAGTGATC
>JADZBW010000189.1 GCA_020851885.1 Fimbriimonadaceae bacterium
ATTTATTCGGCGCATTGCAATCGCCAAGTCTGTCCGACAACCTGGGATCGCCGAATTCATTCGGCTTGCTGACTTGTACCCCTTCCAAAAGATCACCGGACCAGCATGCACCAACATCACCCCGATCCAAACAACCTGGCCGACCCAAACTCCCATTCAATTGGCTCACGACACAGTTTCGCCTTGACCGGATTCTGATCGATATATCGAAGGGTGTTGCGCAGGTGAGTTTCATCCCGAATGTAGCGGTCCCAATACTCGCGGAACCAGAAGGGTCCTGACCTGCCCAGTTTCTTATTGGCCTCTATAGCTGTTGCACCCTTCCAACCTTTGACAACCTTCCAAACCAGATCTTCGTCGGAGAACTCAGCCAAAACATGAACGTGGTTGGGCATGATGCACCAACCAAGCAGAAGGTATCGATCACCGTCATAGGATTGCAATCTTTCATCGACAAGCCGTGCAATCTCCGGTCTGCCCAACCAGCAAGCTCCAAGACCCTGATCGAGCCACTTCTCCAACTTCCGACGTCGCTCTACCTCCTGACTTTCCTTTGGTAGAAGTTGAATTTCATCGCCGATCCTCTGAATTGCCGATGCCGGTAAGGAGTCCGCTAGGTGAAATGTGATGAACTGAACTTTGTTGGAAGCGTCGAAATGGGGCAAATATCCTCGCGAATACCAGCCTGGTTTCTCTACACTCATTGAACACACTCCCAACTTACTTGCCGAATAAATTCGGCGATCCCAGGTGAATTACACACTTTGATTATTGATACGTCATGGATCATACCCTTAAATACTCAAGTTAGTTGCGTTTGTGCAAGTGCCCGGATCGCCGAGATCTTAAGGCAGGTTTCGGCAACCTGGGATCGCCCAATTTATTCGGCAGGTTTGCCTGGCCCTCCGACGATTTAGCGCATCTTTAGCGCCATCGACCATCCTTCTCGGCTAACCTTAGGAGCGCGGGCCAATTGACCTCCGATGAGACGGCGACCAAGCACATGAAGGCAAGACGAAACAGAACGGCGTTCATCCTGGCGTTTCTATCGCCGGCTGTCCTGCTCTACGGTCTGTTCGTCGTTTGGCCCCTCGCCCAAGCCTTCTATCTTTCGCTCTTCCGATGGCGCGGCGTTTCCGCCAAAAAGACCTTCATCGGGGCGGACAATTACATCGCTTTAACCCAAGACGACGCCTTTCATATTGCCCTTAAGAACAACATGTGGCTTCTGTTCGTGGGCGGTTCCTGTCTGCTCGTGCTGGGCGTGCTGCTGGCGCACGGGATGCAGTCGAACTCCCGGGGCGTGCGGTTCCTCCGAGGCCTCTATCTCTTTCCGCAAGTGATCTCGCTTGTGGTGGTGGCGATCATCTGGCAGTTCTTGCTGAATCCCTCCTACGGCCTTGCCTCGAAGGGCTTGGAGAAAGTCGGCATCCATGGCTATGGGCAGCCATTGGCGACTTCTTCGCAGGCGCTGACCGCGGTGGGCATCGCCTTCGTATGGTACGCGGTTGGGTTCTATGTGATGCTGTTCTCTGCGGGTTTGAAGCAGATCCCCGAGGAGATCGGCGAGGCCGCCCAGCTCGATGGCTCGGCGGGCTGGCATCGGTTTTGGAAGGTGACATGGCCGCTCTTGTGGTCAGTCAAGCGCATCTCGACCATCTACATCGTGATCAACGTCCTGAATATCTTCGCGCTGGTCTGGGTCATGACGGAGGGCGGGCCGAACCGGGCCACCGAGACCCTGTTGACCCTGCTCTACCGCACCGCATTCAAGGAATCCGCTTTTGGCTATGGGACATCGGTGGCCGTGGCGAATTTCGCGATCGCGATGATCCTGGCGGCGATCCTGATGTTCATCTATCGTCGCAGCCCTGAGGAGCGTCGGGCATGAAGCGGTTCCTCACTGCCCTTGGACTTACCCTTTTCGGGCTCACGATCGTCGTCCCCCTCGTCTGGGTTCTGATTTCTTCGCTCAAGTCGGGCGCCGAAATCTTCTCGACCCCATGGTCGCTGCCGTCCGGCTTTGCGATCCAGAACTACGAGAACGCGTGGAAGAAGGAGGGCATCGGACCGTCGTTCCTGAACACCCTTTTCGTGACCTTGGCGACGATGGCGATCCTCATTCCGGTGGGCTCGATGGCGGCTTACATCTTTGCGAAGTACCCGTTTCGAGGTTCGAAGATCCTGTTCGGAGCATTCCTTGGCGGGATGATGTTTCCGAACTTCCTGATCGTGATCCCTCTCTACTTCCTGTTGAAGAGTCTCTCGCTTTACGACACCCACACCGGGCTCATCATCGCTTATGTGGCCTATTCTCTGTCCTTCACGATTTTTGTGTTGACCGGGTTCTTTCAGGCCCTGCCCAACGAGTTGGCAGAGGCATCCGAACTGGATGGATGCGGGCACTTCGGGACCTTTTGGCGGGTGATGTTGCCATTAGCCCGGCCAGGACTGATCGTCGTGGGGATCTTCAACGCAATCGGGCTTTGGAACGAGTATCCGTTGGCCAAAGTGCTGCTGAACTCCTCTGAGAAGCGAACGCTCCCGCTAACCATCGTCGACATGGCGACGAACCAGCAGTACAGCTCCGACTGGGGAGCGCTCTTTGCTGGGCTGGTCATCGTGATGCTGCCGGTGATGATCGTTTACTGGTTCTTCCGGGACCGAATCCATGAGACGATGCTCGCAGGCGCTGTGAAAGGCTAATTCAGGAATCGCTTTAGCGCTCCTTTAGTGGTTTCCATTAAACTCTGAACCAACTCACTATGGTTTTGAAATCCATCAACTACTGGTCTTTCCCCGGAGGTCTCGAGAGCACGCTTTGCCCATTTGAAGCGATTCAACTCGCGAAGGATAACGGCTTCGATGCCATTGAACTCTGTCTCGGCGACGGTCCCGAGATGAACCTCGACACCACCGAGGAGTTCTGCAAGAAACTGATCCAAGAGGGAGAGGATCTGGGCGTGAAGATCGCCAGTGTGGCGAGCGGCCTCTACTGGAGCCGGGCGCTCGGCGATGCGGAGGAAAGCGCTCGAAAACAGGCGATATCCGACCTCGAGCGGATGCTCCAGATCACCAGTTGGCTTGGTGCCAAGACCCTCCTCACCATTCCGGGAGCGGTGGATGTGTTCTTTCTCCCCGATCGAGAGAAACTCTCCTACGGCCATGTCCTTCGCTATGCGACGGAGGGGATTCGGGCAGTGCTTCCGACCGCCGAGCGATGTGGCGTGCGGATGGGGATCGAGAACGTTTGGAACAAGTTCCTTTTGAGCCCCAACGAGATGGCGGACTTCATCGACCAGTTTGGCAGTCCTTGGATTGGCGCATATGTGGACGTGGCGAACTTGATGCCGTTTGGCCATCCCGCAGATTGGCTGCGACATTTGAATCGCCGGGTTGTAGGCATCCACTTCAAAGACTTCCGGCGCTCGGTCGGCACCATCGACGGATTTGTGGATCTCTTGGAAGGCGATGTGCCATGGCCCGATGTTATGGCCGCCATCTCCGAGATCGACTATGAGGGTCCAGTGGCGGCCGAGATGATCCCTGGGTACGCGCATTATCCCATGGTCCGCATTGCCAATACGTCCAATGCAATGGATGCAATTCTGGGTCGCCGGTGATGCGGTTCGGGGTTGTTGGATGGGGGTTAAGGGCATCCATCGCGAAGATCGCCCATCAGCCGGAGCGGGGCCCTGAACTCGTGGCACTGGCTGAGCCGAACGTCGGGGCCCAAGCGGCGTTTCGAGAATTCGCCGGCGAGAGCACAAGGGTCTTCAGCGACGTGCATGATCTTTTGGCGGAGAAGCTGGACGCCGTGTTCGTCCTTTCTCCAGACTACTTGCATGAAGAGCACGCCTGCCTCTTCCTGAACGCAGGAATCCCCGTGTTCCTGGAGAAGCCGATGGCGATCTCGGTCGAGAGTTGCGACCGAATCTTAATGGCGGCCGATCATACGGGCGCCAAACTCTACGTCGGGCATAACATGCGGCACTTCGACATGGTGCGCAAAATGAAAGAGTGGATTGCGCAAGGCCTCATTGGCGAGCCAAAGACCGCCTGGTGTAGGCATTTCATCAGCTATGGCGGCGAGGCGTATTTCCGAGATTGGCATGCCGATCGCCGATTGTCCAACGGCCTTCTTCTTCAAAAGGGCTCCCACGACATCGACATACTGCATTGGCTTTGCGATGGCTACTCAACCCGCGTCACGGCGATGGGGCAACTCGCGGTCTACGGCCAAGTGCAAGACCGGCAAGGGGAAGGCGAACGACATGCCATTCAGTTCGAAGGAACCTGGCCACCAAGGTCGCTGAAGAATGCCTTTCCAGTCATCGATGTCGAAGATGTCAGCTTGATGCAAATGGAATTGGACAATGGCGTCCTCGCCAGCTACCACCAATGCCACTTCGCCCCCGATGCTTGGCGGAACTATACGGTGATCGGAACGGAGGGCCGGATCGAGAACTTCGGCGATCAGCCTGGCAACTGCACGATCAAGCTTTGGGACCATGGGCGGTACCGGTACGAGGAGAGAGGCGACCTGGAATACCGCGTAGCCGAGAAGAAGGGGACCCATGGCGGCTCAGACGAGTCCATGTTCGAGGAATTCCTGGGCTTCCTGCGGGAGGGATTGGAGACGTCCAATTCGCCGATTGCGGCTCGAATGGCGGTTGCGGCAGGGGCAGCAGGAACCGAGTCGGTTCGAAGTGGAGGCGCGGTGGTCGAAGTCCCGCCCTTGCCGACGATGCTCAGCAAGGTTGGACTCGCTTAGCGCCTGTCGTCACCGAAGCTGATCGCACCTGGGATGGCGTCACGTCGGCGTCCCCCACGACGAACTCGAAGCGTGCCACCAGAAGCTATTCGATCAGCTTCTCGACCACATTTCCAAAGACGTCGGTCAAGCGGAAATCTCGACCCTGCGACTTGAATGTAAGCTTCACGTGGTCGATTCCCATCTGATTCAAAATCGTCGCATGGATATCGTGCACATGGACGGCGTCCTCGGCAATGTTGTATCCAAGCTCATCCGTCGACCCAACGCTCCCCGGTTTGATGCCGCCGCCGGCCATCCACATCGTG
>JADZBW010000190.1 GCA_020851885.1 Fimbriimonadaceae bacterium
GTATGCGGCCACCAAGAAGTCGACCGAGCTACTGGCCCACTCCTATAGCCACCTGTTCCGGATCCCAACTACCGGCCTTAGGTTCTTCACGGTCTACGGGCCATGGGGACGACCGGATATGGCGGCGTTCAAATTCACGGAATCGATCCTGGCCGGAAAGCCGATCGAAGTCTATAACGAAGGTCGCATGCGCCGCGATTTCACTTATATCGACGATATCGTTGCCGGCGCGATCGGAATCCTCAAAACTCCGGCTGAACCAGATTTGGACTGGAAACCCACTGATCCGTCCGCAGCAAGCAGCACCGCGCCATACCGGATCTATAACATTGGAAACCACCAAAGCGTAGAGTTGACACGCTTCATCGAAGTGCTGGAGGATACGCTCGGAAAGAAGGCGCAACTCAAGCTGCTTCCACTCCAGCCCGGCGACGTCCTGGAGACCTATGCTGACATCTCGCGACTTCAAGGAGCCATCGGTTATGAACCGTCGACTCCGATCGAAGTGGGTATCCCGCGCTTCGTCGACTGGTATCGCGAGTACTTCAACGTCTAGCGCAGATCGGAGTCCACCGGAAGCTTCTGTAGGATTTCACGGACGCGTTGCGCATCTGCTTTCGGGCAAATCATCACCGCGCTTTCAGTAACGACAACGATAAGGTCGTGAACGCCAACGGTCGTTACGAGGACATCCGGGTCGTCGTTGTAAACAATCATCCCCGATGTGTCCACAACCATCGCCTTGCCCTGAATCACGTTCGCATCGTCATCGAGAGGCATGGAGCGCTCCAAGGCATCCCAGGCTCCCACATCGTCCCATGGGAAGTCGCCTCGGACCGTGTAGACCTGGTTTGCCTTCTCCAGGAGCGCATAGTCGATCGACTCACTGGGCAGATGATGGAAAGCACTTGTCGCCAAGTCGTCCTGACCTTCTCCGATGAGCCTCGCCAGTTGGAGGATTGTCTGATACACCTCTGGATTGCAGTGGCTCATCTCGGCGAGGAAGCCGCGAAGCGTCCAAAAGAACATGCCGGAGTTCCATAGGTAGTTCCCGGAGTCGATATAGTGGGTTGCCGTCGCCAAGTCAGGCTTCTCGCGGAAGCTCTCCACGGCATAAACTCCAGGACTGCCAGAGTCGATAATCTGCCCTTGCTCGACATACCCATAGCCGGTCTCGGGTCTGGTTGGAAGAATGCCAATGGTCACCAGGCCATTCGTCTTTTCGGCCGTTGCAAGGGCTTTGTCGACGGTCTCCCGAAATAGTCCCGGCTCGCCAATCTTGTGGTCGGCAGTGAGAACGGCCATGCTGACCGTGTCTTCGCTTCCATGGTGGCGCGAGAGTAGATTGGCGGCAACCCAGACGAGGCACCCCAGAGTATTGCGCTTTGCCGGTTCCGCCAGGACATTCTCGTCGCTAACAAGTTCGACATCACGAACGGCTTCGACGAGCGACTGCCCGGTGGCAATCATCACTCGATCAACGGGGATGAGCGGAGAAATACGATTGACCGCCTCTTCCAGAAGCGTCTCATCAGGATGGGTCAGCTTGAGAAGCTGCTTGGGTCGGTGACGACGGGAAACCGGCCAGAATCGCTCTCCCGAGCCTCCTGCCATGATGACGGCATAGCGTGTCATATGTTTGTGATCAGCTTATTGGACGCGATTCCTTAGAAGCAACGGTGCGGGGAAGTACCATCAAGGAATGTCACGACGCACCAAACTCGACCCTGGGTTTGTTGTGGAATGTCTCGAATCGATCTACGGTCCGCCGGGAATCGTCATGCTCAGAGACCCGATGGACGAGCTGATCAGCTGCATCTTAAGTCAGCATACGAGCGACAAGAACTCCTTCCCGGCTTTTGATCGGTTGAAGGCGGCCTTTCCAACCTGGGAGTCGGTGGTCGCAGCCGGGCCGGAAGGAATCCATGAATCGATCCGACAGGCGGGTCTGGCAAATCAGAAGTCTAAGAGCATCTGTGCCTGCCTTGCCGCTATTCACGATCGGGTGGGCGCCTACAATATCGACCTCTTGCGGACATCGGGCCTGCTGGAAGCCAGAACGTGGTTGGAGGGACTGCCAGGAGTTGGTCCCAAGACCGCTTCAATCGTGCTCTGCTTTAGCTTCGGCATGGGGGCGATCCCGGTGGATACCCATGTGTTTCGTGTGGGCTGGCGGTTGGGCTTCTATCCCAAGAGTCTTGGCGAGGCGAAAGCGCATGATGCCTTGCTGACCCTAGTGCCAGGGAACCTGGCGTTTCGATTCCACGTCGCGCTCATTCAGCACGGGCGTGAGCTGTGCAAGGCTCCCAAACCGCGTTGTGCGCCTTGCCCGCTGCAAGGTGTGTGTTCCTACTATGCCCTTGAAACATTGCGATTGGAATGCCAGGGAGCGAGCCGTCCATGAATTTGGCCGCAAAGGTCTTCGCAAGCCCCTTGGTTGCCGAAGAGACCCTGGCGCGCTTCGGCGAGTTACTTGGAAATACAGTTCCAGACGAGTTTCTCAAGCTCTTTACGGAGGTGGCCGAGCCGGATCTTGCCCTGAGAAATCTTGAGCGCTGGCTGGGAGCGACCACCAATTCGGGACTTCACTTGCAGCAGCTGATCACGATGCCTTCCCTGAGCCGATGGCTCTTGGTGATCTTTGGGTCGAGTCAGGCGTTGACGGACTCGCTGATCCAAAACCCAGAACTTGCGGCGATTGTGCTCGATCCCGCAGAATTGGCTCGAAAACCAGAAGTCTCGGTGATCTTGAATGAAGGACGCAAGCTGTTGTCCACCGCGACCTCCTATTCCCACTCGCTCGACCGCCTGAGGTTCCTGCGTCAGCGATGGAACCTCCCGATCGTGATCAACGACCTTTCAGGGAACTGGCCCGAAGAACAGGTTTGGCAGTCTCTGAGCGACCTGGCCGATGCATTGATTCAATTGACGGTGGAAACCGTTTGGCACGAGTATCAGCAACAGAAGGAGCTGGTTGGCGATTGTCCCGTGGTGGTCGTCGGCTTCGGAAAACTTGGCGGCCACGAACTGAACTACAGCTCAGACATCGATCTCGCCTACGTTTCACCCGATGGGGTCGACGATGTCACCGAGCGCAACCTTACGAGGTTCTGTGA
>JADZBW010000191.1 GCA_020851885.1 Fimbriimonadaceae bacterium
CGCGCTGCCGGTTTGGGCGCTTCGGGCGAGGGACAATTCCTGCTCGGCGGTTAGGAGAGGGATGCGGCCGATCTTGCGGAGCCACATCTTGACGGAATCGTCGACCGAATTGAGTTCAGCCTCGGGATAGGTGTGGGGGTTAAGCTCGAGTTCAGCCTCCTCTTCTACGACCGGTGCGTCGAAGCCCCGGATTTTGTTGAGGGTCGTGGCAGGGGTCGTGCTTTCGCCGGTACCACTGTGAACTTGATCGAGTAGGTTGGCTTGGACCATATTCCGTTAAATCGAGAGCGGATAAGGAGTACGCATCATTGCGCTCCCACCTTCCCGCTAACCTGCCCTCACTAGCTGGCCAAAGGCATTTCAATATAGCAGACGTTTCACACTTTCCCAAAAGAAGCGCAACAATTATTTGGTGTTTTTTGAACTAGCGGTTCTTGATTCGCCGCAGGGTGTTTTCGATCTTGGCGATTCTATCCGGGTCGTCGTGCTGTTTGAGTAGCTGGAGCTTGCGCTTTTCGAGGGCTCGGACAAGCTTGTCGATCGCGTCTTTCACGAAGCGATCACTGAGGTTGCTGAAGCGGCCATCGGATTCGCATTGGGCCACTAGATCCTGCATATCTTCGGGAAGGTGGCTCATCCAGACCGAGGGTTCTCCGGTGGGCGGGTTCTCTCCGAATGCCTCCTGAAAGGCTACCGAAAAGGCTCTTCCAGCCGCCGAAATAAAGAGCTCCGGCAGAACGAGGGCCTCATGAGCGATCCTTCGTAGGCCCATGGTGGCCAAAGCGGCGATCAGGGTGGCTTCGGCGGGCTGAAGCTCGGCAACCGCGAAGACGTTGGCAGGGGCGATGGTGGCACCGGTGGGTCTTCTCTGTGCCTTGCGGCGCTGGATCACCTGCCTTCGCACCGACTCGCGAATGTAGAGTTGGTCCTCCACACCGGCGAATCTGCTCACCAGGCGCTCGACATGGCGCTCGATCTCCATGATGCTGGGAGCCTCGACAAGCGTTTCCACGACTAAGTTCCAGAAGGTCTGGTTCTTCTCGGGATGGGCAGCAATGAGCTGGTCGATCTTGAACTCGGTCGGCTGCGTCGCACTTTCCACGGCCGCTTCCACCGCCGCCGGGCCCTGTTTGCGCAGTAGGGTATCGGGGTCGTCACCAGATGGCATGAGCGCGACACGGATTTGGAGTTTGGTCGGTTTGAGAATCTCGATTGCCCGCTCAGCGGCCTTCTGGCCCGGACCGTCGGCGTCGTACAGGATGACCACTTCATCGCACCAACGACCGAGCATCTTGGCGTGGTCTTCACTGAGGGCAGTCCCCAGAGAGGCAACCCCGCCCTTCACCCCCGCCCGATGGCAGGCGATGACGTCCAGATAACCTTCGCAAAGAACGGCCCGCCGCGGCTTGGACTTCGCGATCGCAGTTACGGCGATGTTCATCCCATAGAGAACTCGGCCTTTGCGGTAGAGCGGCGTGTCGCTCGAGTTAATGTATTTGGGATGGCCGTCGCCGAGAATGCGGCCCCCAAAGGCGACCAACTCGCCGCGTTCGTCGCGGATGGGGAACATCAGGCGACCTCGAAACTTGTCGAAATAGCCGCCTGATGAGTCTTCTTCGACCAGGAAGAGTGTTCGACAGACCGCCAAGGGATAGCCCTTCTTCTGGAGGTGGATGGCCAGGGCTTCCCCGACATTGGGAGCATAGCCAAGTTCCCATTCCTTGACCGCCGCCGCGTCGATGGAGCGGCTGGCGAGATACTCCTGCCCGGTCGAGGACTTGGTCAACTGGTCCCGGAAGAAGTTGAGCGCTTCTTCCATGATTTCCAGTTGGAGCGCTTTCTCCGTCTTGTCGCGTTTGACCCCGGGCGTTTTGGCAAGTTCGACGCCGGCCTGTTTGGCCAGCATATCGAGCGCCTCGGGAAAATCCAGTCCCTGGGTCTTCATAACCCAGGTGAAGATGTCTCCATGCTCGCCACAGGACCAGCAGCGATAACGGCCGAGCAGGGGGTTGACACTAAAAGAGGGCCTTTTGTCCTCATGGAAAGGACAAAGGCCCTGATAGTTCTTACCGGTCTTTTTCAGTTGGACGCGTTGGCTGACGAGATCGACGATATTGATCCGCACGCGGACGTCATCGATGTCGCCGGCCAACTCTGCTATGCCTTAGGACTTGCCGGCAGCGACGACGATGCCCGTCACTACTTGGGGCTTGTTGGGTCCAAGTCGAGAAAGTCGGAACGCAACCTTGTTTCGAACCATGAACCGCACGACGATGTTGTCGCCGCTGATCTCATAGCCGTCCGGTGCGTTGTACTTCTTGATGAGCTGAGCGAAAGTCGAGCCGAAGGAGACGCCCTTCGCAGTCTTGACCTTGGGATTGCTCATTCCGATCGCTTCGATCTGGACGACTCGGTTGGACTTGTCCAGGACGAAGCCGTACTTGGAGCCATTGCGGTTGTAGATCCATCGGGTGAAGAGGATTCGACCGCTGCTGTTGCCGCCGCCGACCGATCCGCCACCACCGGATGCGCCCGCCCCCGGAGGGCCACCGCCACCAGGCCCGAAGCCTTGGCCGCCTTGTCCCGGAGGGCCACCGCCACCGGGGGCCATGGGGGCCGCACCGGCGCCTGCCTTCTGCAGGAACTGGTTCCCAAGATCGCCCGGATCATTCCAGGCAACGCCTGCCGCTCCACCGGCTCCGCCTGGCGCACTGGGAGCTCCTGCTCCACCAGGGGCGCCCGCTGCGCCTCCACCACCGCCGCCGGGGCCGATCGCGTTTCCGCCGCCGCCGACGCTCTCGACCGAATCAGGCGTCCCATAGACGCTGATGACTCTCAGGCCGGTGTCGTAAAGCTTAATGCCGATCAGGCTCGTCTCTGCACTGCCCTTCTTTTGGGCCAAGGCCACCGGAGCGACGCTCATGGTGAGAGCGAGGCTAAGGGCCGTTACAATCCATTTGGTATTCAAACTCGTTGGTCCTCCCGATTGTTGAACCGGTAACGATTCGTTTCGCTTATTAATGACGCAAGCCAGGGGCCCGAACGTCACACCCTTCGCACAGGATTTTACGTCCCGTCGTAGGAATGGGTCGTGGGGTATACCATGCCCACTGTAAAGTTCACGGAGTAAATATAGAAATGGCATCTAATCTCGGGGTTTCTGGTTCGGAGTTCGACGCAAAGGTTCTTAAATCGGAGGTTCCCGTTCTCGTTGATTTTTGGGCAGAGTGGTGCGGTCCCTGCAAGGCGATCGGCCCCGCGATCGAGCAACTTGCCACCGAATACGAAGGCAGGGCCAAGGTCTACAAGGTCGATGTCGACTCCGATCCCGATATCGCCTCCAACTACGGCGTGATGAGCATTCCCGCGGTTTACGTCTTCAAGGGCGGCCAAGTGGTGGAGAACCACGTCGGGCTGGCTCCCAAAGAGAAGTTCGCCGAGATGATCAATCGGGCCCTCTAGGCTGAACGTAGCCATCTCCCGGAAGCTCGGAACCAACCCGTTCCGGGCTTCGTTTAATATTGCCGTTCAGGTTTAATCAACTCCCAGTGGCAACCGCACCTTCATCACCCAACGTCGCCCGTGCCGGCGGCATCATGATGCTCAGCCTCCTGCTGAGCCGAGTGTTGGGATTGGTTCGCGATGCGATCATCGCCGGGAAGTTCGGCAGCAACGGCTTTACCGACTCCTACCGTCTCGCCTTCTCCATCCCCGATCTTCTCTTCTTCCTCATTGCGGGCGGAGCGCTCAGTTCTGCTTTCAGTCCCGTTTTCAGCGAGTACCTTCACACAGAGCGTGAGGAAGAGGCGTGGCACATCTTCAGCGTCGTAACCACCCTGATGTCCCTGCTGGTGATCGTCTTCATCATCTTCGCATGGATCTTTGCGACCCCCTTGAGCCATGCGATCGCTCCCGGCAAGAGTGCGGAGTGGATTCCCTACATCGTTCAGATGAGTCGCATCGTACTTCCCGCTCAATTCGCCTTTTTCATCGGCGGGCTCATGTTCGGGACTCTCTATGCCCACCAGCGCTTTGCCGTCCCCGGCCTCGGACCCAACATCTACAACATTGGGATCATCTTCGGCGCGGTGGTGATCTCGGCGTTCGTCACCCCCGGCGTCGTCGGAATGTCGTGGGGAGCCTTGGTTGGCGCGTTCGTCGGAAACCTGCTGATTCCCTACCTGGCGATGAGGCAGATCGGCGTTCGTTACAAGTTCTCCTTGGACATCAAGCATTCAGGGGTGCGTAAGGTCTTCAAGCTGATGCTCCCCGTGGTGCTGGGCCTCTCTCTGCCCGGCGTTTACGCCCTGATCATGCAGGCCTTCGGATCCTACTATCCGGACGGCGTCAACACCTACCTGGAGTACGCCAACAAGCTCATGCAGGCTCCTCTGGGGATCTTTGGGCAATCGCTGGCGATCGCCGTCTTCCCTGCTCTCTCCCAGTTCTTCGCCCAGAAGCAGATGGACGCCTATCGCAATCAGCTGACCTCGACG
>JADZBW010000192.1 GCA_020851885.1 Fimbriimonadaceae bacterium
AGCCAGAGCCTAAGCCAGAGCCTAAGCCTAACAATAACCCCCCTTACCCCCCGCCGAACGACAAACCCCGCAAGCGGGGCCCCGCTGTGGATCACTCGGAAGGGATTGATCCCCCTCCAGAGCTTGCCCTCATCCCCGGCTTTGGTGATGCTTGGCGGGCTAGGTGCGCCCAACGCTTCTCCAAGTCCAAAACTCATTTTCCGACGCCCGACTCAGTTCACGCCGAACTCGCCATTTTGTGCCAGTGCCGCGATCCCATTGATGTCTTGCGGCGGGCCACGGCTGGCGGTTGGCAGGGTCTCAACACGGACTCGAAACGTGACTATGGGCCGAGGCTAATCGTCCACGAAAACGACCACCCCGAAGGAGGCAGAATCCGTGCGCTCTGAGATTCAGATTGACATTGAGCGATGCGCGTTGGCCTGCATGATTTTGAACCGAGAGGGATGCGATGCGGTTACGGCTCACATTGGGGCAGAACACTTTTGGAAGCCAGCTCACCAAATCATCGCTACGGCGATCATCTCCCTTCGTGAGCGTGGTCGTCAAGCAACCCTTCCAGTGCTGAAAGTTGAGCTTGAAGAGCGCGGCGAGCTTTCAAAAGCTGGTGGTGTGGACTATCTGGTTCAGATGTGCGAGGATGTTCCACAAGGGATGAGCAACGCTGGCCTGTATGCAAATCTGATTCGTGAGCATTGGCAAGTTGCCGAGTCAGCGCGGATCGCCAAAGAAATCGCGGGCAGCCTTTCAACTGGTTCAGCCGAGGAGCGGCTTAACGCGGCTCTCGACCTGAGCGGCGAACTAGACGCGGTTCTGACATCTCGGGGAAGGTTCACGCCGTCCGCTATTGGTTCAGGCAGCGCAGAGGGAATTGCGGCTGGTTCTGGAATCCCAACCCCGTGGCCGAAGCTGAATCACAAGTGCTTAACCCAGTACGGCGGACTTCCGACACCGGGGCTTGTGATTTTGAATGGCTATCGTGGCTCAGGAAAGACGATGGTTGCTTGTGACATGGCCCTCCACGCAATCGAAAACGGCTATCCCGTCCTGTTCGTGAGTCTCGAAATGACCGAGAACCAACTTGAGCGCCGGTTGCTCAAGATGCTCACCGGATCCGAAGAGCTTCCGACTACTTCAGACATGTTTGAAGAGGAATCCGAGGACGAGAAGTGGCGAAAAGCGCGTAACTGGCTGGCAAAGTCTGGGTTCTACTGCGTGGCACCGGAACAAGCGAACATCGCGGACATAACGCGAACCGTGAAGGCATGGCACCGCGAGCACCGGCGGGGAATGGTCGTCATTGACTACGTTCAGCTCATTGAGCACCAAGACAAGATGCTCAGGGGTTTCCAGAAGACCGAGGAAGTAGCTCTTGGGCTCGGGAGACTCGCCCGCGCTCTTTCGGACACGGTGACGGTGGCTCTGTCGCAGACCACGACCACGACGGACGGAAAGACCAGAAGCAGAGGCGGCCCCGAATGGGAAAACCCTGCTCACCTGGTCATGGTTCTGGAATCCGACACCCAGCGCGACGAGTATCACCGCGTGGACGTGGACACCGGATTCAGCTACTACCGCTGCACCCTCACCAAAGTCAGGTTCGGCAAAGGTACGGGCTCGACCTTGTTCCTGAGACGGGACGACGAGAAGCTCCGAACCGTTGAGGACTCACCGGTCGGAGCAGAGGCGGACTATCTGTTCAAGGTGAAGAAGTGACCTGGGAAATCTGGTTCGACCCCGACTGTGCCCCGGTTCTGATTCCGTCGAGCGACGGGGAGCGGGAGCAGGTGAGGAAGATTTTGGAAGCGATTAGGGAGGAACCGGGTGCCGATTCGTGAGGATGAAGTTGAAGAGCTGATCGCCAAGGGTTGGACCCGCGAACTGGTCAAGCCCGTAAAGGTGGCACATTGGTGAGCGCGCCTACGACGTCGAAGGTCATCCTTTTCGGCACGACCCGAAACTACGGCGCCCAAGGATTCGCCAAGGCGGCTGGCTCGCATAAGTCCGTCGAAGAATGCCATTTTTACGTGGTGGAAATTGTCCTCGGACACTACCGGGGCGATTATGAGCGCGCGATTTGTGACCATGTGCGCCGGGTGCTCGATCTCGAGGCCGAGAGCCTCAATGACCTGCGCAAATGGCCGGCGAACCTGCCGCATACCGTTTGGCTGCAGTTCGTGGAAGATTGCCGTGAGGCAAGGGACCGGGCGTACCGGTCGGGATCATAAAGAATGGGAAACAAGAGAATGAGCGAGGAGGGACTAAAGAGGCTGGAGGCGTTGAAGCTAATAGACAAGGACGACCTGATTCGGAAGCTGAAAGGAACCGAGTACACGCATGACCTTGAGCGTGATGCGCGGTCGCAACTCTATCAAGACATTCGGCTTGTTGAGAATCTCCCGGATGCCGCCCCTGACCTCCTCGCCGCCCTCCGCGCCGAGCGGGAGACGGTGGAGTACCTAAGACGGGTGGCGGAGCAGGCGAGAGGCAGTTACGGAATGTCTTTACCTGAACCGCCCATAAAAGGCGATCAGGACTTCATAAGCGAAGAGCCTGAAACTGACGAGGAGTTCGCCGAACGCCTTGCCCGACACATGCCTTACGGCGATGCAACGGTCATGTTCCTTGGGTCAGACGAATGTTGGTACCCGAGAAATTGCCCCGACCTCGCCCGTTTCCTTCGGGAGCAACAAGGGGAGGGGGAGAAGGGTTGAAGGTGTTTCCGCTTGGGTTACTGGAGCAGTTCGTGCAAATTGGGAATGCCGGGCCAGCGGGCGTAGATGCTGGCGATTTGGTAAGCAAAGGAGACAAGCAGTTGCTTGTTGAAATGGGCCTTGTAACACCTGCGTACGGCACAGGATTCCATTTAACTGAGGCCGGAAGCCGAGTATGGCAAGAAGTTCGGCGCATCATTTCTTACACCGACCCATGGCAAGTATCCGCCCCTTCGAGCGGCG
>JADZBW010000193.1 GCA_020851885.1 Fimbriimonadaceae bacterium
CGTCTCCCGCTTGTCGTCGGAATCAGAATCGAACGTGAGAAACATGCCGTAATTGCGGAAGGAGACTTTCTGCTTCGCGGCCTGATCCCAAAGAGAGCCGCCAGGAGCCGTCGCCACGTCCCGTAGCCCCTTAATGTCTACCGCGACCCCGTTATTCGTTCCTTCGAAATCATAGTTGCGGCCACGCCCGGCATAGTTGTAAGTTGAATTGCGCGAGACGTACTCATTAGCCATGCCGCTCGTGGACCAATTCCAACCATCGGCGCTTACGTCGGCGCAAACGTGGAAGTTATCGAGCTGAACAAACCTCTCCGCCAAGGCATGTTGATTGGGGGTCACTTCACGCGGAAAGAGACACAGGCTGGGATCGTTGTTGCCCTTGGGCAGGTCGCCAAGAACCTGGTCGTAGGTCCGGTTTTCCTTGATGATGTAGATCACATACTCGACAGGAGGTCGGGCGAAGGACTTCTCCAATCTCGCCACATCCCCCTTTTCAGCGCGGTTGTTTGCGAGCACGGTGGCCGTGTGATTGCCCAAGAATGGAAGCGCTCGCGGCAAGTCAATTTTGGAGACGCTCGCTTCAAGGATGTTGAGGATGTACTGGCCCAAGTTCCCAACCGCCTTGCCGTTCGGGTTCTTGGCTTGATTCCCTTTGGCATTCGAGACGAGCAGGTTCTTCCCATCGGGCGTGACCACGACTCCGGTTGGATACCAGCCCACGGGAAGGTAGCCGGCGGTTTGGCCCTTGCCAAGATCGATGACACCAACGGCATTGAGGTCGGATAGCGCCACAAACAGCGTCTTTTCGTCGGGGGAGAGCGCGAGACCTTGGGGAGTGCATCCTGGAAATCCGCGAAGCTCGGCGGGATGGACCAAGAGGGTTTTCACGACCCGCTCCGACTTGGTATCGATGACGGAGATCGTATCGGAATTCGAGTTGCTCACATAGAGCTTCGTTTGGTCTTTGTTGGCGACAATGGCGGTCGCGTTATCTCCCGTCCGGATGTCTTTCGTCTGGCCGCTGGCGACATCGATGGCCGTGACACACCCGTCCCGTTCACTGGTCACAAAAGCCTTGCCGGCCGCAATGGCGATCCCATACGGAAATCCGGGGAGACGGATCGTTTTCTCTAGCGTCCCTGATTCCAGATCGATCACGCTGAGCGAGCCGGCCATCTCTGAGTCGACGTGGGTCTGGTTGTTAACGGCAAGCAGTTTGCCGTCGAGGATAGCCACTCCGGCGACGTTATAAGGCAACTTCCAATTGGCGGGCGCTTTGTTTTCATAGATTTTCCCCGCTTCCAGAGTCCCGGTGGAGGAAAGTCGATAGCTTGAGATCTTGTCTTCCGCGCCTCGCGAGGCGTACAGCGTGCCGTCAGGTCCGAAGGCCAATCCATAGTACAGGCCGGTCTTCCCCCGCCCGCCAAAACTCGACTTGTCCGTGAGTTCGCCAGTCTGAGCGTCGATGATCGATAGTTGCTCTCGGTAGCCGGAGTCCGTCGCTACGGCAAACCGGCCATCAGGGGATAGGATGAGATTGGTCGTATAGCTTCCAACGTCGACATGAGTCCCCAGTGGTGCGATGATCTTTCCAGTGGACAGTCGGTTGAGCTCTAGCGACTGCTGTCGATTGAAAGTCACAAAGCTCAATGCGCTCGCGCATCCCAGCCCAAGTGTCAACAAGCCGAACTTTCGGAACCGCATGGAATAGAGCATACACACTGGATCTCGCATCCTGGTTAACGATCGATACCGTTCACACACCGTGAAATCGCATCACGGCCCGACCGCGATCCGAAAAGTCGTGAGAGCGCCCAAGTAAACTGCGTCCCGCAATGGAGCCCCTTTCCTCATCCGTTAACGTACAGGACACCGAGCATCTTGCCAACCGCAAGGCTATGGATGCGATTTTGGCGGAGTATCGCCAAACGATGGAGTCGGCAATGGCGGGGGGCGGCGCCGCGGCAGTCGCCAAGCACAAGGCCCGCAAGAAGCTGTTGGCAAGGGAACGCATCGATGCCCTCGTCGATGAGGGCTCTCCATTTCTGGAATTCAGCACCCTCGCCGCCAAAGGCATGTACAAAGACGAGGCTCCCGGTGCCGGCGTTGTCACTGGAATCGGCAGGATTCACGGCCGAGAGTGCGTCATCATTGCAAACGACGCCACCGTTAAAGGCGGCACGTACTTCCCCATCACCGTCAAGAAGCACTTGAGAGCGCAGGAGATCGCCCTTGAAAATCGCCTCGCCTGCATCTACTTGGTGGATTCCGGCGGCGCATTCCTGCCTTTGCAGGCCGAGGTCTTTCCCGACCGGGACCACTTTGGCCGCATCTTCTATAACCAGGCCCAGTTATCGAGTCGCGGAATTCCCCAAGTGGCGGCCGTCCTTGGTTCCTGTACCGCAGGCGGCGCCTATGTCCCTGCGATGAGCGACGAGACGGTGATTGTCCGAAACCAAGGAACCATCTTCCTGGGAGGTCCACCCCTTGTCAAGGCGGCAACCGGCGAGGAAGTCACGGCGGAAGAACTCGGTGGCGGAGACGTCCACACGCGACTCTCCGGAGTCGCCGATCACTTGGCTGATAGCGACGAGCACGCATTGGAAATCGTTCGCAATATCGTCGAGTCGCTTGGGACGCCGCAACGTCAAGCCGAAATCGCCACGCATCCCGAAGACCCGCTCTATCCCGTAGAGGATCTCTATTCGCTGGTCCCCAGCGATGCGAAGACTCCCATGAACATTCGCGAGGTCCTGGCAAGAATCGTGGATGGGTCGCGCTTTCAGGAATTCAAAGCCAACTACGGCACAACGCTGATCTGTGGCTTCGCCCGCTTTCACGGACACCTGGCAGGGGTACTGGCCAATGACGGCATCTTGTTCTCGGAATCTGCCCTTAAAGGGGCGCACTTCATCGAGCTTTGCTGCCAGCGAGGCATCCCAATTGTGTTCGTTCAGAACATCACCGGGTTCATGGTTGGCAAGAAGTATGAGAACGAGGGGATTGCCAAGAATGGAGCCAAACTCGTAACGGCAGTCAGTACCGCCAACGTGCCCAAATTCACGATGATCGTCGGCGGAAGCTATGGCGCCGGGAACTACGGGATGTGCGGTCGCGCGTTTCAACCTCGACAATTGTGGATGTGGCCCAATGCGCGGATCAGCGTGATGGGAGGCGAACAGGCGGCAAACGTGCTCTTGACCGTAAAGTTGGACCAGAACGCGCTTAAAGGCGATCCTGCGATGACCGCCGATGAGCAAGCTGCCTTCAAGAAGCCCACCTTGGACAAATATCAGGTGGAAGCATCCGCGTACTATTCCTCGGCAAGAATCTGGGACGATGGAATTATCGATCCCGTCGACACGCGCCGAGTACTCGCACTTGGTATCGAGGCGGCATTGAATGCGCCTCCGGAACCGGCAGGGTTCAGTATGTTCAGAATGTGATTATCAAGAACCCTCTACGGCCATTGCGTCGCCGTGGAGGGAGCCAAAGGAGCCCGTTCGAAATCGCGTTGGGCAACCTGCCTTCACCAACCCCCTCCCGACCTTCGATAGGCTGCTCCAACTCGTTCGCGAGTAGTTGGTGGACTCAATCTGGCGATACCTTTTGCGAACCTGAACAGTCCTAACTGTATGCTGACGTCTGCGATCTCGATGCTAATCCTCGCCAAGTTCCAGGGAGGGTACACGTGGGCGACCTACGCCTCATCCGGCGGCAAGTACACCGTCGACATGCCTGGAAAAGTCGGCACGATGGTGCGACCGGTCCCGACCGATGCCGGCACGATCCAGATGTACTCCGCTTACGTCGACTTGGGCCAGAAGGCGTTCATGATCATGCACAACGATTACCCAAAGGAAGGAGATTCGGCCAAGGTCCTGGCCGGCGTTTGGAGCGGCCAGACTAGCGGCAAGGAGGACCTCAAAGTCCTTCGCAAGACTTCCCTCAAATGGCAGGGGATCCCAGCGATGGAAGGGGAGTTCGATTACGGAACCGGAGCGAACGTCACTCACTCCCGAGTTCGCTTTGTCCTGAAGGGCAAGAGACTTTACCAGCAGATGGTGATCGGCATCGGCAGTTCGGTCGATCGAGCCGCGGCCGATCGGTTCTTCAAGACCTTCAAGATCAGTTAAGGGTCTTCGATCGTGGTCCAAACTGCCAGTAGGGCAATTCTCGGCTTGCTGCTGGGAATCGCTTTGAATTCCTGCAAATCACCTACTTCCAAAGCTCTGATACCGCAACGCTTGGCGCCTGAGCTTAGCAAAGATGCGACTTGGCCATGGGAGGACGCTGTTCGATCTTCGTTGTATCGTGGGGTTACGACCTGGAGAACATCAACGGCAGATGGCACGTCGCTCGATCTCATTCGCTTCGATTTCAGCTCCAATCCGGAGCTGCGTTTCGCGATGTACGACCAAGATGAAGACGATGCGAATCCGTTGGACGATCGAGTCGATTACTTCCCACGCGGGGTCGGCCATATTGTCGAAGAGCTAAACCGGCGTCCCAACGAGTCCGTCATCGCCGCTTGGAACGGGCTTTTCTTTGCCTACGACCGTTCTCCCGGTTCGCCTCCCAACGGATGGGCTCGTCACATCGGACCAAACGTGATTCGGGAAGCGGCAAGGTTCAATGTGGGGCAACATCGGTGGACATTTGGCGTCAAAAACGTCGCCGGTAAGCCGAACTTCCGCGCGATCTTTCAGCCAACGATCGCTCAGATCAGAGGCGCATTCGACTACGCCGCCGATGGTGCGCAGCTGCTCATCAAGGATGGAGCGACTCTTCGTGTTCAACCCTTTGAAGAATCTCTAACGGGGTCTCGTCCAGTGGACTCAGACCTCGATGTGGGAGCGATCCCAGGGGTCGATTGGATGCGGACTTCGAGGACGTCGATGGCCTGGTCGAAGGATGGTCGGTTCTTCTGGCTACTGGTGATCATGGAATCGGATCATGAAGTCGGCAGCAAGTTGGCGTCGAAGTATGGCGGAGAAGATCGGGGCGGCTGGACCCTCGCAGACCTCCAACACTTCTGGCAGAAGGTTGGAGTCTGGGGCGCCGTCAATTCAGATGGTGGCGTGGTGACCCAACTGGCCACCATTTCACCGTCTGGCGGTTACGACCTCTTGCCTCCCCTACAGGCTGGACTCCGTGGTCGCCTGCATCTGGGTGACCTGTCGAAAGCGCCGCCGGGCGGAAGTCTGATGACCTTCTATGTATCGGAAAGGGTTCGGCGCCCCTGAGGGAACGTAAAACCACTCACCTAACGGATCAGCGAGGTTCGCCGAGGACGGCCCATTGCCCTATACTGGAAACATGATTTGCGCTGCCCTTCTCTTGAGTTTGCAATTCCCTGCCGACCTGGCGATCGTCAATACCCGAGTATGGACCGACGGACACCTCACCTCTTCCGAATCCGTCGGAGTTAGAGAGGGGCGCTTCATCTACGTAGGATCTCGCAAGGGAGCGCCAATTGGACCGAAGACAAAGATTATCGACGCCCACGGGCGCCTTCTCACCCCAGGGTTGATCGACAGCCATACCCACATGGTCGAGGGAGGCGTCTCACTGCTTCTGCTCCAACTTAGGGAAGCAAAGGGAAAAGCGGACTTCATTGCGCGCGTGCAAGAGGCTGCCAAAGAGTTGAAGCCCGGCGAGTGGCTTCAAGGTGGCGGCTGGTCTGCGGAAAGCTGGCCGGAGAAGGTGCAGCCACGCAAGGAGTGGATAGACCCAGTTACGGGTGACCACCCAACGGTTCTCGAGCGGATGGATGGACATTCCGTGCTTGTCAACTCCGCCGCCCTGAAGTTGGCAAAGATCGATCGTAACGGACCCAAGGACCCGGCAGGGGGAACCATCGATCGAGACGAAAATGGCGAGCCGACCGGCATTCTGAGGGAAAGGGCGGCTGGGATGGTATTGGCCCCAATGGCGACTCCGGCACAGGCCGAAAGGGGGCTTCGGGCGGCCATCAAGATGGCGAATGAAGTTGGGGTCACCTCTTCAAGCGATATCTGCTCTACGTACCAATTCCCGATGGCCCTTCGCGTGATCCAAAGCACCCAGTCCTTTCGCTTTGTCTTCTATGCCCGAACAGGCAGCTCTTGGAGTCCAACCATCAAAGCGGTCAAAGACTTCAAGGGTTCCTCTGGTTGGGCTGAAGCCAAAGGATTGAAAGCCTATATGGACGGCAGCCTGGGCTCGCGAACCGCCTACATGCATGAACCATTCAGCAAGCCGCTTCCCGGTCAAAAGGAACTGCGAGGGTTGCCGATGCCGGGTTTCACTTCCGGACTTTACGCGAAGGGCATTCCCGAGGCCGCCGAGAGTGGACTTCAAGTGATCGTTCATGCAATTGGCGACCAGGCAAATCACGAGATCTTGGACTTGTTTGCCAAAGTTCCCGAGACGGCCAAGCACCGATTCCGCGTCGAACACGTCCAACATCTCCTGCCAACGGACATCATCCGGTTCGGCCAGATGGGGATCATTCCATCGATGCAACCCTATCATAAGGCGGATGACGGACGCTACTGTGAGGAGGTCATCGGCACGGAGCGAAGTCGAAGCAGCTACACTTTCCATTCCCTTTTTGCCAGTCATGCAAGACTCGCC
>JADZBW010000194.1 GCA_020851885.1 Fimbriimonadaceae bacterium
CGAAATTGCTCTTTTGAGCGATCTTGAAGCGAGCGATCACGATGTCCTTGAACACGAACGAGGGTGCGATCTTGTCGACTTCCTTATCGGCTTCCGCATATCCGGCCACCGCGTTTGCCGGGTTGGCATTCTCGATCGCCTTTGCGTACGCAAGAAAGACCAAAGCCGCATCGTTACCGTCGTCACGGTTACCGAGCGCCTTGGTGGCCTTGTCGACGGCCGCCTGAGCTTCATCCACCCTGTTCAGAGCGGCAAGGGCATAAGCGCGAACGGCCAGCGCACCGGCCGTCTTGGCGGTTCGCGTTTGTTCTGCGGCCTTGATGTAGTCCGACCGACTGTCGCTAAGCAGAAGGTTGTAGCTCGATGGCAGCGCCCCGGTTGGTCCTGGACCCGTGCCGCCGGTCGTTCCGCTCCCGGTCGTGCCGCCTGAAGTTTGAGCGCCTCCGGTCCCACCACCTGTCATCTCACCGCCGGTACCGCCACCTGGACCTCCGCCCGTCATGTCACCGCCGGTTCCACCAGCGGTATCGCCGCCAATGTCGCCTCCCGGCATCTGGATGTCGCCAACAAACGTCTGGCCGCTGCCAAGGTCGATCGTCTTGCCTTCGGCGGTAAATGCGCGGACGGTCACTGGATTTCCGGGGATCAGGCCCTTGGGCAGCTTGAGGACAATTTTTTCATCCGACCAACTCTGGGGAGTCACTGGCTTCCCATCGAGCAAGATTCGCCCTGCTTTCGGCCCGAAGTTGGTGCCACCGATCACAAGGTTTTCGCCCGGTGTGATCGTGCCCGGGAGGCCCCCTGCCGCCGGGCCGCGTTCCTTTTCGGGCGCTTTGCCGATCTGGACGGAGGTTGGATCCTTGGTGATTGGCAACCAGCGATTCAAAAACGTCAGGCGACCCAATCGCTGTGCGCCGATGATCACGCGTTTGCCATCGAGCTCTTTGTCTTTGATCGTCACCGTCACCCACTCATCCAGCGGGTTCTTCGATATCTGAGGGTTGATGGGCTCGCCAAGAACCTCTTTGGTTTTTGGATCGAACAGAAGGATCTGTGAACCGATGAGGTTCTTGCCGCGAATCCGGAACGGTTCTCCGATGGAGACCGTGCTGCGACCGACACGGACTTCCGTGATGTTTCTGAAGTAGATCTCGTAAGTGAAGACCGCAAGTTGCCATGCGACGATAAACCCGATCACGGCAAAGAGCAGGCCCCGCAAATTCCGGCCAATGGCCTCGAAGAAGGCCTGCAACGTATCGGGAATCGGGGGGCAATAGACGAGCTTGGCTTGGACCTCGGGAACGCCGGTATCGTTGGTCTCGTTGGCGATGACCGCCGCTCCAAGATTGGCCGAACTGGGGCCATACGCTGCTTCATCCGGTAGGGCCGGAATAGACGGCGCATCGATGCGCTGGATCTGCAGCGGCAGAGGCGTGGGAACACGGGAGCCGCGAACGGTCCGCAATCGACTGACTGCGGTGATCGGGATCGTCCGAACAGAATCGGCCCCAGGCTCAGGAGGTGGTACCGCGATCGATTGCCCGACCGTCTCCACAAGGACGCTTTGCGGTCTAGGGAGCTTGAGGTCCAGGTACAGCCAGTCGTTACCGTGGTTCTCGATGACCGCTTCGAATGTGCTGCGGCGACGAAGGATGCCAACCCTGCGCTCCTCGGGTGAATAGAGAACCTTCCACTCATAGAATGGGCGGATGACGATCGAGATCGGAAGCTCGGTGATCCGCTCCTTGCGTGCTTGAGACGGATCCTCGGCCAAGACCCGGGTTTCGATGACGATCTTGGCGTGATAAACCCCGGCCCGGCATTCCGATTTCTCGGGAACGGCGAAGCTCAGAATCACATCACGCATCCCTCCATCCTTGATGAAGATCGTCAGAGATTGATTGCGCGGCCCAGGTTGATCCGGCTTGCCGGTTGGCGGGTTGTTCTGGGGATCTCCGCTTGGTGGCAGGGCGGCCAAGGTGAACCAGGCATCTTGCCAATAAGCGTCGTCGCAATGGATCCGAATGGTGTAGGAGTTCTGCCTGGGTGTCGTGTTTTGGATCCTCAGCGTGGAGATGCCGGGACCAACGAATCCCTCCGCCAAGGGCTGCTTCTGGGGTTTGCGACCAGGGACGACATCGACTTCGGTTTGAAGTAGCTTCACTCTCCCACCACCTTCAACTTGATGCGGAGAAGCTGGTTCTTGGCGTCGGTTGTCAGCAGTTCCCAAACCGCTTCCCCATCCGGTGGTGGATTCTCGGAGTCAAACTTGATCTTGGCGGTCATTGCCGAGTTTGGATTGAGCACCTGATTGTCGCCCTGTTTGATCAGGAAGTCGGAGACGATGAAGCCTTGGGGTTGGCGTACGGTCCAAGCGACGATCGTCTGGCCATTGATTCTGCCGGTGCCGGTTATATTGCGGAAACTGATCGCCTTCGTCTTGCCACGTTCCACTTCGACGGTGATCTCTTGGGTGAATACATCCACCTTCTCCTCGCCGATCGGTTCTTTACCCGGCAAAGCGGAAACAGGATTCAAACCATCGAATATCTGCAGCATTCCGTCAGACTTCATCGGAACGAATCGAACGTCCGTTTTGATCCCAGATCCAAAGAATTTGGAGCCCAACTCGTAGCTGAGCTTCTGAGCCTGGCCGTAATCCTGGACGGTCGCCCGGTCGGTTGCCGTTTCTCGCTGGGTCGACACCGATGAGGCTTTGCCTTGATCGAGCCGATTCAGCTTGAGCATCGCATAGATGGGTGAACTCCATTTCAGGTGAACCGGGAGTTCGTTCTGGTTGGGCTCGGTGCCTATCACGTAGAAGGCCCCATCGTCGCCTTGGATCCCATTGGCGACCCGAAGATTGTCGCCTCCGCTTCCCAACATGACGAGGGCGATGAACAAGAGCGGGATCATCAAGAACATCGGCAATGGGAAGATTCGCCACCGCGCGCCGGTAATCGAAATGACATTTCCAGGCTTCTCGTTGTTGCGTTGATCGGTGACCGGGACGGTGGCGACCTTGACCGTATGCTTCTCGCGCCATCCGAACCACCAGGTCCCTTTTCGAACCATGAACAAGCGGTGAGGCATCGCCGGTGGCGTGCGTCCGGCGGTTGGAGAGACGAGAGTATCGATTTCTTTGTCGATCAAGTACTGCCAGGTGGGGGTCTCGTAGATCGGAATCGGCTCTTGGGGAGTGCCATCTGGGGCGGGCGAGTCGTCGATGACCGTGAGTCGGTAAGCGGTATCCGCGTTACCCGCGCTCTCGACTTGAAACTCAAAAGGCACTCGCTTGGAGAGCGGCCCGACGCTAACGAGGGACTTCTTCGCTCCAACGTTCACGGCAGGCGTTGCTTGGACCGTAAGGGTCAAATAGCAACTCGATAGGGGCTTGCCTAACACCCCAAAGGAGACTGAGAACGGGTAGCTCGCCGGCTCTGCATGGATGGGCGGCTTGAGCAAGAAGGCGACATCGCCCGTTCCGCCGGGAGTGATGTTCACCTGGTCCCGCACCAGTTGAATCCATTCGTTTGGCAGAGAACGGTCCTCCTGAAGAACGTAGGTGCGAACCCCACCCTGGTCGTTGCTTACGGAGAATCGAACGAGAATCGTCTCGCCAGGTCGCGCATAAAGGACGGTTCCTTCCTTGGGATTGGCGAATTGATGGTCGGAAGGATAGGCCGCCGCCACATCTTCGACTTCCTCTGGCTCTTCCTCTTTCGTGCCGTAATCGACGACTCTTGGTGCGACGGGTGCCGGGGGCACATAGACCGGCTTTGGCTCTTCGACGGGAATGGGAATTGGCTCAGGTTCGGGCTCGGGCTCGGGTTGGGGCCGTGCAGGCGGAGGCGGGCCAAGGTCGATCAGCTTGGGACCGTTTGTGATCGGCGGTGTGGGCTCGACAGGCTTGACTTGGACAGGCTCCAGTTCATGCTCTGGCTCCGGTTCAGGTTCTGGCTCTGGCTCTGGTTCTGGTTCGTCGATTGGAGCTTCGACGACCAAGGGTTCTTCGGGCTCGATCTGAGGAGCCTCGACAGTTGGTTCGATAAGGATCGCCCGCGGCGTTTCGACGACCGCAACGGGCTCCTCGACGGTGATTCTTGGAGCGACCGGCTCCGTTTGTTTCGTCTCGGACTTAGGCTCCTCGACCTTCTCGGCAAGCTTCTCTGCTTTTGCCTCTCTCGGTTCCTCTCGTTTGGCCTTGGGTGCCGCCTTTGGCTTCTCCGGTTTGACTGGAGGCGGCGCTACCACCTCCGGTTCTTGAACCTTCGGAGGCTCCTCCACTTTGGGCGAAACAACTGGAATTTCAACGCTGGCCGGTGGTGCCG
>JADZBW010000195.1 GCA_020851885.1 Fimbriimonadaceae bacterium
CGAGTGAAGAAATCGGAGCCCCAAAGCCCCTTTTCTTCGCCGGCATGCCAGACAAAAAGGATCGAGCGCTTGGGTTTGGGTCCCGTGGCAAGGGCATGGGCAAGCTCCAGGATTGAAACCGTTCCCGATCCGTCGTCGTCCGCGCCGTTGTAGATCGTGTCGCCCTCCCCTTCCCGCTTGCCGACATGGTCGTAATGGGCGCCGATCGCGACGTATTCGGCACTGAGTTTGGGGTCGCGTCCCTTGATGAGTCCCACGACGTTTCGGACTTGCTCGAATTGGTCCTTCTGCACTACTTCCATGGTCAATGCACGTTCAGACTTGAATGCGAACGATTCGCCCGGTTCGCCTTTCTTGATGCGTTCCGAAAGCTGCTCGTAGCTCAATGACTCTTCCGCGAAGAGGCTGCGCACCATTTCCGGTGAGGCCGTGACGATCGGGATCGCGGGCCCAACATTCGCTCCTCCGTTCACGCTGAGGGTGGATTCCTTCATCGCCTTTGCGTTTCGCTCCCAATTGGCCGCGGTGACTTCGTCGGGAATCACGACGATCCCTAACGCTCCCATCGCCACCGCGGCCTGATCGGCGGTTTGGGCGCCCGGCATCTTCCCTTCAAAGAACTCCTGCCAGTTCCACTCTTTTGGCTGCGCGTTCAATCGGACGAGGATCTTGCCCCGGACGTCGACGCCCTTATATGGATCCACGCTCCGGCCCGGAATTCGGAAGCCATAGCCGACGTAGACCAGGCTTGCCGAGGCCTTTCCTTTTGAATACTGGGGGATGAACCCTTTGAACGCCGCAAAGCTGATGGAGTTATAGGCGGCATTCGTCTTCTCTCCATCAAGCTTCGTATTGCCGATTGGAAATGTTTGGAAATAGCTGCCGCCAAGCCCCCCAGGTTGAACGCCCCACAATTTCAACTGCGAAGCAAGGTATTCGGACGCAATCGACAGTCCCCTCGACGGAGTATCCCGACCTTCCAACAGATCGTTTGCGATGAACTCCAGATGGGCACGCAACCTCCCGGCCGTGATGGCTGAGTAATTGCCATTATCGGCTTTGACTTGGGCGACAGATATCGAGGCAAGAAGGATGGCACTGACGATTGTGCCGACGACTCGGAAACGCATAGCCTATGCTATCGCTCTGAGGGCGTTGGAAGTTGCCTAAATCGACACGATTTTCAGCAGGCCATCCATGCTTTGCCAAGATCCGGCGATTCCGGTGATTCGAATCTCACAAGGACGGCTGGTTGCCCGGACATTGTCAGTCGGGTGCCAGACGCGGTCTTCCTCTGCAAGAATGAGCAGTGCTTGCTCGTCGCCCACGGCCGCGAAGTCGTCGCTTGCAGAGCCCCGAAAGACTGGCAAGCCCGTTGCGGAGGCAATTGCATTTCGCTCATCGAGAAAGGGCCGAAGGGCAAGCCCGACTTCCCCAACGTTGACGATCATCGACTCCCCATCAGGTCCTGGAGGCAACTCTTCGCGAGCGATCAACTCGATCACGTTTCCAGCAGGGTCGAAGAAGTAGTACGAATCGGCTTTCCAACTCTCGAATCGGATTCGCTCGCTGGCTTGGCTGAAGATTGGATCGATCCAAACCCGCAGCCTCTTCACGGCTTCTTCGAGGCGATTGGGCCGAACGTTGAAGGCAAAGTGGTAGGTGGAACGTCGCTTGGATCGTCTAAAACCCAACAACGAATCGCCCGCTCGAAAGCACACGTGGCTGCCTGAGCGACTCTCGATGGGCAACTTCATGGCGACCCCATAGAAGTCGGCAATCGCCTCCATGCGATTGGTTTCAAACCACGCTTCCCGAATAAGCAAGCCCATCAGCTTTCGCTCAATTCACGGAGAAAAGCGATTCTGACAGCCCCTGATTCACCTTCAACCCGGTGTAATAAGTCTCGCCGGCAAGGACGCCATCGACGTTCTTGACTTGAACCTTGGTTGGCATCCAGATTCCATCGACTTGGACGGGTTCGTTGTAGAAGAACGTGGCAAGCTGCTTGCCCCGCTGACTGAACCACTCCCGCTTGGTGACGTACTTCTTGGCGGGATCGATCCACACGCGACTTCGGCTTGTGTCGTCGAGAACCGCAGGATAGGTGATATCGAACACCGCATCGTTGGTGGCTCGATCCATCCGAACGAATCTCGCCACAAATAGGGACTTGAAGAGCGACGGCGTCAGCAATCCAAAATCGAGCAGCGTTTGTCGACGGCCCGGCGCTTTGGAAAGATCTTGCCTGGAATTGACCTTGATTCTAGGCACCCGGATCAGGAGCTTGGGGCCGTTGATGATATAGAGGATTTGGGTGTCGTCGACCTTCGTCTCCAGCCGCATCATGAACGGTTCCTTGACTTTGAAGTCCGTATAAGGCACCCGATAGCTCTTGCCAAAGTCGTCGTTGATCTTCGCAAGCTCCTTCTGATTCGCGTACTTGACCCTCGCGGTGAAGCTCGCGTCGTCAAAATTCTTCTGGACATAGGAGTCGATATCCTGGCTTTGCAGGCCCGCAACGGCGACATAAAGGGCGAGAGTTCCGATCATGAGTTCATTCTATCCTTGACCACACGGCGCGTCCTAGTGCGGTCGGTCCGTCAAAGACGTTTCCAACCACTTTCAACGCTTCAAGGGTCGCCAAGTTTCTTCCAACGGGTCCTTTGGATACAATGCAGATTCTGTGACCTCAGATCCGGTGGAGAGATTCTTTATCGAGCGCAGCGCGCGAATGAACCGGCGCGCCCGTTTGCGCACGATGACGGGCTCGGAGATCATCGACACATCGATCCGCGTCTATCAACAGCTTGGTTGGACGTTTCTGCGAGCCACGATTTTGCCCACGTTTTTCGCGGTGTCGGCGATCGCTTTCGTCAAGAGCTACATTCTGCCATCCCTCTTCTCGACGAGCGATGCTGGCAATCTCACGACCCAGTTTTCCGAAGTCGCTTTCGCCGTTGCCTTGGCGGTATTTGTCGGAGGCCCGCTCTTGGTCGTCGGCGTTTCCGCCTCGACCGCAATCGTGACCCAACTTGTATCCGACTTCATGATCGGAAACGTTCCAACTGCGGATGGAGCCATTCGAACGGCATTTCGCACCCTTGGCAGCCTTGTCAAAGTTCATTTTTGGGAGTTGCTTCTTTCCGGGAGTGGTTTGATTGGGGCGTTGGCGCTTTCAGCGCTCAGTTCGCTGATAGACCAGGCGACCGTCGATGAGAACGTGCTTGCCGGAATCGTCGCCCTGTTGGCAGTTGGCTCGATGGTCGTGGGAGGCTTCATTTTCTTGGTTGTCGTGAGTCGTCACGCCCTGGCCGCTCCGGCGGCGGTACTCGAGAATCTGAAGCCCAGGGCGGCAGCCAAGCGAAGCGTCCAATTGTTGAAGGGGCAAGGGCCCATCATCTCCGGATACGGCAACGTATGGGGCCTTTACGTCGTCTTGCTTGTGGTGTCGATCGTGGCCAACGTGTCCCTCTATGGGTTTCTATCGATGGTTGGCTTCCCGTCCCGATTCGAGAGCTACTTCGACAATCTCCCAATGGGAGGATTGGTCATCGAGGCCCTCGGTTTGGTTCCGATGTTCCTTTGGGTTTGGACACTCGTCCCAGTTTGGGCGGTGACCGTCACCATCATCTATTACGAGCGGCGAATTCGATTGGAGGGTTATGACATTGAAGCCTTGGCAGGCGATGTCTGGCGGTCAGATCGCCAAAATCGTTTCGAGCTTTAGTTGCCTGGCCCTGTTCCTCCTGGTTCAAGCGGGCGAAACCTATCGAGATCTTCAAGCGGATCTTGCGCGCCCTAATGCCCAAAAAGAGATTCAAAGCATCTTTGCGAAGTATCCCAATCTCATTGCCCAAGACAAAGATCTTGCCGATGCGGTCGCGTACTTCGATGACGAGTACTCGCTGAAAGACCTTCAGTCGATTGTGGAGATTAGGGCAGTCGGAGAAGGAGCAACCGACCCCGGCATTCAGGCAAGGGCCAAGGCGGTCAAGGCAAGCCCCCTCTATCGCGATCCCGGGATTCAGGATAAGAGCAACTGGCTCGACGGGGCGATGAAACGTCTAAGCGATCTTCTCAAGCGAAATCCCAATTCATCCAATGTGAGGTTCCCGAATGCAGCCATACCCGGATGGATCATCCCCGGCTTTTGGATTCTGCTTGGTGTGGCGGTCCTCGTCTTTGCCTATTTTGCACTCCGACACTTTCAGTGGAAGGGAGCACTGCGAAGGAAGGCCAAAGCGGTCTTGGAGGACGACGAGCCGGATAGGACGCTGGATGAATGGCTCACCAAGGCCGACCAGTACGCCGCCGAAGGCAAGTACCGCGAGGCGGTTCGCGCGATGTACCTCTCGTGCCTCTTGAAGTTCGATGAAGCAGGAGTGGCTCGTTTTGTCCGAGGTGAAACCAACTGGGAGCACCTGCGCCGTATCCAAGCCAGTCCCAAGCGGCCCGAACCGTTGACTTTCCTGGAACCCACCCAGGCCTTCGACCGGATTTGGTATGGGTTCCATGTGAACGGCGTTTCCGACTTTGAGCAGTTTCGTTATTGGTACCAATCGGTCACCGACGCCTTGAGTGCGGTGAAACGATGAAGACGAAGTTGATTCGGATTGCCTTCGCTCTTCTTTCGGTGCTTATCCTTGCCGCCATCCTCTTGACTTTGGGGCAGCGCGAGCGGGAGGCAAGGCCAAGCGCGACCTCTTATAATCCAAGCGGCCTCCATGCCCTACGCCAGTTGCTCACCGAGAGAGGTATCGAGACGCGGGTCGACCGGTACGAGCAGCCGCGACTTGCAAAGAACGAGCTTGTCATTGCCGCATACGTGGAATCCGGTCCTGATCTATTTGGAAGAAAACCACTCAAAGCGATCGAGGAAGCGCTCAATGGCCACCTTAAGAAGGGTGGAAGGGTGCTGGTACTTCCCTTCGACCCGGACTTTCAGGCTAGAAGTGTCGAAGCGGTGAAGGCGACGACAGGTGTCATCCAGCCTTCCACAAAACGAGAGCTTCAGGTCAACACTTCACCCCTCACTTTCTCGACCTTGACCATCGACAGCGGCAGGGCATCGGCGGGATCGGCAACCTTCCTGAATTTGGAGTTCGAAGCTTTCGCCTTTGCCTCTTGGATGAAGGACAGCTTTGGCTCCAAGGATCCATTTGTAATCACGACCAAGTCTCGTGACGGGATCCTGGCGAGAACGGCAGATGGACTGTTCGCAACCAACCGCTTTATCGACCGCAACAACAATGCCGAAGTCGCCCTGAGCATCATCGAGGGATTGGTTCCGAAAGGTGGCCGAGTCGTCTTTACGGAGGCGACTCTCGGTGAAGGACTTGAGCCATCTCTTGTCGGCACCTTGGGGCCTTGGGCCGTTGGGATGTGGATGCAGCTCATCCTGTTATTTCTCGTCATCGTCTTCACGCTTGGGGTTCGTTTTGGCCTTCCCGAGCAGGAGCGCCGTCGTCAACAGGGCCAGAGGGAACTGCTTGAGGCAGTTTCCGATGTCTACCGGAGGGCCAATTCTGTCGCCGTTGCGCTGGATACGGCCTACGAGATGGCGGATCGGCGCATCAGACGGGGCATGAAGCTGCCCGCTCAGGTCTCCCTTGAAGATCGAGATCGGCTCTTACCTGAACCCCTGGTTACGTGCCTCCGTCAAGTCGATCAAGCGAGAATCCCCATTGTTCGCGTCGACTCCAAGGGGCGGGCTCACATTTCCTACTCGGTCAATCAGGCAGAAGCCCAGCGAATGATCCAGAAGCTGGAGGATCAATTGAACGACGTCGTACCTAAGACAGAGAATCGGATATCCTAGCCCCTATGAAATGGATCCTTGCTCTCTTTGTCCTGTGTATCACCGTTGTGCCATTTGCCCAATACGGCAAACCGGTGACGCCCGAAGTCGAGAAGAAGAACATCCAGGTCTTGATTCAGAAGAAGGCCAAGGCGAAATCGGCCTTCCAAAAGCTGCCGAAAGACTCCAAGGTCAAGAAGGCCTATGTGAACGCCAATGTCGCCCTGGGCCTGCAATACACGTATGCCGGTACCGTCGACCGGAAAGTCAAATACAAGTTGGCGCTTGAGAATTTCCGTGAAGCGTTGAAGTGGGATCCTCAAAACAAAGAAGCCCGAGAAATGCAGGATCAAATCGTTGCTATCTACAAGTCGATGGGTCGGCCAGTCCCTGGCGGCTAATAGGGATCGTTGAGCTCATCCATTCCGGTCGAAGATCGCGCGAAGTACGAGCGAGGCTATGTCCTGGCATTGGCCCTCGGCGCGGCCCTGGTGTCTGTTCTCCCGAGCCTTTATGCGCTCATGACCGCACCACCGGGAACGTCCTATCTTGGCTTTCAATACGCGACGGACGATCAAATGGTCTATGCCGCTTGGATGCGCCAGGCCATGGAGGGACGATTCCTGTTCGACAATCGATTTGCGATCGATGCGCAGCCGGGTCTCACGCTGCATCTCTACTTCCTGATCCTGGGGTGGATGGCAAAGGCAACCGGGATCATCTTCGCAACGACCATGGCCAGAGCGGCTTTCTCCGGCCTCTTCGTCGTTCTCCTATACAAGCTTGTCAGGCAATTCTCAACCGACGTGTATGGGACCAAGGTCGCCCTGGCCTTCACGGTACTGGGAGGGGGAATTGGGTTCCTGGCATGGCACAACTTTGGCGAGGCCCTCACGCGACCAGAATCGCAGTGGATGTCGAAACTGACGGCCAACGGCCAACCGATCGACGTCTGGCAACCAGAGGCTTTTGTCCTGCCATCGATGCTTACCAATTCCCTCTTCATGGTCAGCCTCTGCCTTACGCTGGGCGTGTTTCTAAGCGTGCTGGCGGCAAAGAACAGTTGGCGTCCAGTCTTGCCTGGCGGCCTTTGCTGTGCGATTTTGATGAACATCCACAGCTACGATGTTCAGATTGTCCTTTGCGTCTTGATTGGGTTGTTGATCTCGCAAGCGGTCCAGAAGGATGTGCCCATCGTCTGGATTTTCAGGACGATCGTGATCGGTCTGGGCGCACTTCCTTCCGCCCTTTGGTTCATGCATGTTCTCAAGGAAGATCCCGTGTTTCAGGCTCGCGCCGCCACTGAAACTTACACCAGCAACGTCAGGACGGTTCTCTTTGGCTACCTACCGCTGATCGGGATTGGATTGGTGGGGCTCGCCACGGGCCAACAAATGGACCGGAGGAAGTGGAGCCTTGCGAGCGGAGCGCTTTTTATCGGACTCTTGGCGACCATGTTCCTCTTCGCGCCGGAGCCCGGATTCAAGGGTTACTTCATGTCGATGGGTATGTGGTTCCTCGCGATGGCGATCGGCTATGCCGCGATAGCCCTGGCTTCGACCGACAATCCGGCTCGCAACCTCGTCGCTTCGTGGGCCCTTTCAGGTTTGGTAATTCCCTTCTTTCCAGCCCTCTATGAGCGCAAACTCATGATGGGGCTGAGCATCCCTTGGGCCCTCCTCGCGGCGTTGGGTTTGGCCTACCTTGTCGCCGACAAGGACCGATCAAAGCGCAATCTCGCCACCATTCTCTCGATCATCGTCTTGGGAGGAAGTTCATTGCGATGGTTCTACCGGGAAATCGAGTTCATCAGAAACGACGTGACCCGGACAACGGTCCAGCCTGTCTATCTGTCCCGGGACATTCAGCAGATCATCGACTACCTGAACAAGCTTCCACCAGGTAGGCATGTTGTGATCGGCATTCCGGGGAGTTGGTCGCCTACCTTGGATGACCAGGGCAATCCGGTGCTCGATAGCTTCGGGACCCCCGTTTTGCCAGATTTGAATCCCGTGCTTTCGGGATACGCTGGGGTGTATTCCTTTGCCGGCCATTGGAGTGAAACCCCGTTCATGGATCAACCAGATCCCCACGCTCCCTTGCCAATGTCCCGTCGGCAGATGGCAAGCGCGGTGTTCTCACCCAGGACCAGCCCGGAGGTACGACGCGCGATCCTGGACTACAGCAAGGCCGATTTCCTACTTGCTCCGGTGCCGGAAGCCTATGGCAATGTCTTTGCGAACCTCGACGACTTGGGACCCACCGTTGCTGGCGGGTCCCACTTCAAGCTCATTAAGATAGCCAAGTGACTTAGCCGCCGATTGGCGGGATCGTTGGGTCGGGCGCCTGTGGTGGATCCGCAGGCGGCGCCACCGTTGATCCTGAAGGCTTGGCGGCGGACCTTCCGCCCCCCACCGCGATGATTCTTGGAGATCCGCGATAGATCGAGCGGCCGAGAACCTCACGGCGCACTTCCACGCCATTTTCATAGACGATTCGGTAAGTCATGATCGCATGACCGGAAGATCCCTTTTCGACGACCTTTCTTGCTCCAGGAGGCAGGGACCGATCGACCACCGTTTTGACGCCGTTACCCCAAGCGGAATGGCCGTCCGTCGTGATCTTCACCGATTTGCCAGCAACTTTCTGACCGAGGATCCTAAACGTGATTTTCCCGTCCTCATAGGATGAGCAAACCGCGACGGGAACCTGCTGGTTGTTCTCGATCACCAGATCCAGGGATCCATAGTCGACGGTTGCATCGCGCCCGACGGGAACGTAGACGCTCGGGATCGAGTGGTTGTTGCGCTTGACGATTTTAAGATCCGCGAGCAAAGAAGCGTTATACAGCGTCGTGCTCACTTGGCAGATGCCGCCACCAATGCCAGTATCGTGCTTGCCGTTCTTCAGGACCGGAGCAAGACGATATCCGTCCTGAATGGTCCGTCTGCCAACCGTGCCATTGAAGCTGATCTGCTCTCCGGGCATCAGCACATGGCCGTTCAATTTGGCGGATGCAAGTCGGATATTGGTGTTTCGGCTCGATTGATAGGCTGGGAACTTGGTCGAGTATTCGCCGACGACGTCGGTAATCTTGTCCAGTTCTTCGTTCGGCACGTGCTTGGGAGCTTCGGTAATGGGAATCTCAACCTTGCCATCGCCAGACATTCCGGCGACCACCGCCGCGGATAGCTTTTCCGTATCCAATTGGAATGAAGTGACCTCGGGTTCGCGGACGATCGATCCGCCTGCGTACGTCACCTTCGCGGGTCTCACGGCTCCGATGGCTTCCCGGATGATCTTCTGAATCGGATCGAGGCTCGCCCCAACGCTCTTGAATTTGACTTCGAGGACCTTCTTCTCATAGTCCCCACCGGTGACCGTGGATTGCGCGGCGGCCCAGAAGTCGCTCATTTCACATTGATCGACACTGGCGGCGTCATCAAGTGAAATTCCAAGGCGACCTGGCGTCATCTTGGGAAGGGGATTGCGAATCTGACTACTGACCAGTTCCAACTCGATGAGTCTCGCGGAATCCCACCAGATTCGGAGCTTCTTCGCGGCCTCTTCTTTGGTGAGCCCGCCCACCGGAACGATTCCTATCTGCGTGTTTGGGCGTATCGTTGGCACAAATCGGGCAGCGGTGACGGTTAATCCAATACCGCCCGCCCCCAGAAACAAAAGCAATCCAAGAAGTAGTTTCTTCATCCCTGATCTCTCTCGACAATTAAATCGAGCCTTATCTGTTTGACTCCAAATTATGACATTAAGATTCGGTGTTCTTCTCAGA
>JADZBW010000196.1 GCA_020851885.1 Fimbriimonadaceae bacterium
AGTCCCCGGACTGGCCAGTCAATGCGAGGATGCAGAGAGTTGCGGTGATCATCATCCTAGTTTACGACCGTTGGCCGCTCCGATGGTTTCGGTGGCGAATCATGGGTTGATGGCCATAGCTCTAAAGCCCTCGCCATAGGTGACGCCAATCCGCTCACCATCGATCATTGCGCTGTCCTCAACCATGTTCGTGACATTAACGAGCCGGTCTCCATGGAATTGGCTCTTGTGAATCTTCAACAATTCCTTCTTCTGATCCCAGTAGTCGGAGATGTCCACAATGAAATTGGGAGCGATCGTCGAAAACCTCATGTACCACCGCACGCCGGTCGCCTTGTCCATGGCCAACGCCACCGCCTTGCCGGTTTGCCGGTGATCGCCATGGGACATCCTTGGAGGATAGTCATAGTCGAACGAGAGCACATATTCCGGTTTGAACTTCTCGATCTCCACCTGAAGTCGCTGAACCAAACGGTCGCCAGCCTTGAGGCGGCCATCCGAAAAGCCGAGGAATATCAAATCTTGGCCCCTCCAGGCTCGGGCCGCCTCCAACGCTTCTTGATGACGTATCCGGCGATTCTCTGAGACATTCGTGAATGGACCGTAATAGGCTTTGTCCCCTTCCGTGACGATAACCTGCCGGATCACCGCACCCGAGTCACGCAGTTTCGAGAGGGTTCCTCCCACGTAGAACTCGGAATCGTCTGGATGGGCGGTTACGATCAGGACGCGCGTTCCTTTCGAAAAAAGTCGGGCCGAAGCTGGATCTACCTTCGGGTTTGGATGAGGCATCTCCCGAGGAACGAAGTCGAATTCCCAAGGCTGCCAAACCCAGAATCCCCACAGCATCGCAAGGAGGGAGCCATAGACGACGGTCCGCTGGCGACGGTTTCGTTTACGTTTGACTTTGGGGTCGACATCCATGGGCTAAGGAACGGAAAGAACTTCGAATAGGTTCAATGGAGGCACCATTTGACCACACTGGAGCCCCAAACGCACGCGAAGTTCGGTCAAAGGTCCCAATTAGGGAATTATCCTGTAGGAATTGGGCTTTCGCCACCAGCAAGGAACTCCGAATGAAAACCAGTTTCCTAATTACCAGCTGCCTCGCTTACTTCGCCTTAATCTCTTGTACCAGCGCCCAATCAGGGCTCGACGTCAAAGTCCAAGATAAGGCGCCAGTCAGAAAGGACAAAGTCGTCAAGACGGATTCAGAATGGCAGAAGCTGCTGACCCCCTTGCAGTACAAGATTCTGCGTAACAAGGGGACCGAGGCCGCCTTCTGCGGCACGTTTTATGACAACCACCTCGATGGCACTTACCTCTGCGCGGGCTGCAAGCTGCCGCTCTTTTCAAGCAAGGACAAGTTCGATTCTGGAACTGGCTGGCCCTCATTTACCAAGCCAGTGAAAGAAGAAAACGTTTGGTACCGCAGCGACGAGAGCCATGGAATGAACCGAATCGAGATTCTCTGCGCCCGTTGCGATGGCCATCTGGGGCATGCCTTCGATGATGGCCCTCGCCCAACGGGATGGCGCTATTGCCTCAATTCAGATGCGATGGTCTTCTTGAAAACAAAGAGGAAATAAAAATGGAAGGCGCCGGGAACAATTACCTGGATATTCCAGTCGAACGAAGGTCGGGAAAGTTGTAAAGGACTTCCCACCTTTGACACCTCCTAATTGAGCCCCGTTTCGACATTCCACAAACGTCGAACGGGGCATCTCTGCATTAGGATTACTTGGAGAGTCCCAAATGCCTCAGGAACGCATCGAGCTTCGGCTCCCTCCCCAGGTAGTCGCGCAGCATGTCGAACTCATCCACCGTGCCACCTCGGGAGAGAATTTTCTCGCGGTAATAGGAGCCTGCCTTCGGCGAGAGAATTCCCAACTCTTCAAATCGTTGAAACATATCCTGGGCATAGACAAGCGACCATTGGTAACCGTAGTAGGCTGCCTCATAGCCCACCAAGTGGCCAAAGGACGTCTGGAAGTGAACGCCCGGGACCCGCTTGTAAAGTTCGATCTGTGGGAACAGATCTTCACTGACTTTGGTTGGATCGACTTTCCCATCCGCCTTCGTGTGATACGCCTGATCGGTCAGACCATAGTAGAACTGGTGTTCCGCCTCGATTCCGCTGCCCAAATTCCTCGCCGCGAGCATGCCGTCCAGGAGCTTCTTGGGCAATTTCGCTCCCGTTTTGTAATGGCCGGCAAAGGTGTTCAGCACTTCGGCATTCCAGATCCAGTTTTCGAACATCTGGCTCGGCGCTTCTACGAAGTCGCGCGCGGTTTGCGTTCCCGCCAGCCGATTCGTGTTCGCCTTGGTTAGGAGGTTGTGCAGAACGTGGCCGAATTCATGGAAGAACGTCTCAACCTCGTCATGCTGCAAGAGCGATGGCTTATCTGCGGTCGGTTTTGTGAAGTTGCATACAAGGGCGGCGACCGGAGTGGAAACCGAACCATCGAGCCATTTCTTGCGGGAGAAGAGCCCCCAGCAGGCCGCGTGCGTGTACTTGCCCTGCCTTGGATAGAGGTCGATGAAGAAGTGGCCCATTACCTTGCTCGTCGCCTTGTCCGATACTTCGAAGAGCCGGACGTCGGGATGCCAAATCTCGAACCCCAGAGCCGATGCCTTGGCGGTCACGTCCTTGTAGGTTAGGCCGTACAAAGATTGGGTCGTTTTGAAAAGACCATTCACGACCTTCTCGATGGGGAAGTACTCGGCAACCTTGTCATTGTCGACGGCATACTTCTTCTCCTTCAACTGAGACTTGTAGTAAGCGTAATCCCAGGGATAGAACTCAGCCTTCGCGTCCTTGATCTCCAGTCGCTTAGCTTGGGTGAACTCCGCCATGTCGAGCAATGCCTTCTTCCGAACGATGGGGCGAAGGTCGGCGTAGAACTTGGCCACCCGCGCGGCGTTCTTCGCCATCCGAGGCTCCAGGACATAATCCGCGAAGGTCTTGTAACCCAAGATCTGCGCCGTCTCTGCGCGAAGCTTGACGAGTTGCTTCAGGATGTCGTTGTTCTTCTCGCCGCCCCTTCGCTTATAGGCGATCCAAGCTCGCTCCCGGGTGGTTCCCGAAATCGCGCTATCCAAGATCGCACTGAAGATCGGACCCTCCATCGTCGCCAGATACATGTTCTTGCCCGCGGGCTGAAGCTCCTTGATGAGGTCGTCAGGCAGGCCTTTCAACTCCTCTTTCGAGAAGGCGATACTGGTTTCATCGTCGGCAATATTGGTCTCAAATTGGATTCCAAGCTTATTGAGTTCCTTCTGGATCTCCGCGATACGCTCGCGCTTTGCAATCGGGAGGTCCATTCCCGATCGTCGGTAGTCGCGAAGGCTGAAGTCGAGGACTCTTTGCTGCTCCGGATCGAGTTTCGGCTTCAGGGCGGCAAACGCCTTGATGGCCTTATAGAGGTCCTCTCGAAGACCGACCTCAACTCCCCAGGTCCCAAGAAATTCCTCGCCTGCACGGGCATCCGCTCGGACCTTGGGGTCCGTTGAAACGTTCGCCATGAAGATCGGCATCGAAGTTTCGCGCTCCAAACGGGCGGAAAGATCATCGAATGCACCGAGGGTGTTTGCCCACGTGCGGTCGGC
>JADZBW010000197.1 GCA_020851885.1 Fimbriimonadaceae bacterium
AAGACCTGCGATGTGTCCATCGTCATCGGTGCCAACGACGTGGTGAACCCGGCCGCGAAAACCGACAAGTCCTCGCCGATCTTCGGCATGCCCATCCTCAACGTGGTTGATTCACGCCAGACCATCGTCATCAAGCGCGGCAAGGGCACCGGCTTTGCCGGTATCGAGAACGCCCTGTTCTACGCCGACAACACGCGCCTGCTCTACGCCGATGGAAAGGAAGCAGCCAATCAGCTCATTTCCGAGTTGAAAGCCATCGAGGGTGGCGGGGGGCATTGAACCGGGCCAATTCTTTACCAAGTGCGCGAAGAGCACTTCCTCTATGGGCCAAGTGACGTATCCAAACCTGGTGCTTTGCCCAGGAGATGGATGAAGGCCTAGTCCAAATTGCTTCGACTTGCTTCTCTGCGTTCAAACTCAGGCTGGCCAGTAGAGGCGTTTCAAAGGCACCAGTCGCCTCGTCTCGCTGTCGATGGTCTCGTAGTAATCCATTAGCGCTCTGACGACATCATCAAGCTCCCACAACGTTACCGGAATACGGGCTCTATCAGCCTCATAGCGCGCATCCTTGCTGAAACCTCCGGTGCTCACGTATAGCCCACGATCATCTTTGTGGCGCCCACCCAGGAAACTTCGCACCTCCTTGCTGCCCATTGGGCCACTACGATGCTTTACTTCAACAATGATTCGAGGGTTTTCAAAGTCGAGACCATCGGGTGACGCGAAGATATCCGCACCGCGATCCGGTCCACGCGGAGCTACGCGCGTCTTGTATCCCATCGCCCGAAGAATTCCGGCTAGCAGTTCTTGCATCTCATCCCAATCGAGCTTGCTGACGCTGTCCTTGATGAACTCCACGGCTCGAACCTCCAAATCCTGGAGCAGATCTTCGGCCTCTTCCCCACTCTCGTCATCGCTCCTTTCGAGCGTCGACCGCATACTCTCTTCGGAGTCGGGTCGACTCGATCCAATTCGGAGAATTTCGGCGGCAGCTGACGGCGGCACTTGGAAAAACGTCATCGCCGACCCCAGCGAATTCTTCGTGCTGATTCCCAAATCATCACGACTGATCTCGTGTTCCCAGCGAGTCTTTCGCAGCAAGGTCATTCCGGGCTGGGCTGGGTTCTGATCGACAGTGAGGTCGCCTTCGATCGTTCCGACCAAATATCGTCGAGTGGACGGATCGAAGGTCAGCACCTTGTCGCCCTTCTCCACCTTGTTGATATATCGCCAAACTTGGGAGGCACCTGCAAGCACGGAACCTGGCTTCAGGTCGGGGCGTCTACTCGCGAACTCGTGCGCCAACTTGTCACGTGATATTCCAGGCTTTGCGACATGAGCCAGTTCACCCCAACCGAGCGAAACGACCTTCTGATCGCGAAATTGCTCGTAAAGCCGGCCACTGTCGCCACGAACCATCCACATCTTGGTCATCGCTTGCAGTTTCCCATCTTGTTGATCCCCAACTTCCAACAGGTTGACGAAAGCACGCCCGAACAGGTGCACCCGCATGATGTCATAGCTTGAAGGCTCTCGTCGGGGCCTGAAGACTACCAAGCGAAAAGGCATCGATGATTCATTGCTCCTTGCATGAATCACCGCACCCGTCGCTCACCCGCCGCACATGCTAAGAAAACTCTGATCTTGTTCGTGATTCCGGCGAGGCGCTTTGCAACAGCCGAATGGCTGGTCAAGCCGGAACCCATCTTGATCTTGTTTCAATGGAATCAAGGGCAAAATGGACCCCGTTGTATGCCGGGGTGACGAAAGTAGTGGTTGATCAGAACTTCGCGAAGGCAATCGTGCCAACCGAGACCCGCTCGCGGACACTCTGCTGCACCTGAAAATCTGCAGCACTCTGTTACATCGTGATTTCGGCGCTTTTCAGCGACGCTCTTAGGCGGCATGAGCTAACGCAATACCCAGCAACACTAGAATTCTGCCGTTGCACGCCCCGCCACGAAGGCGTAGGATGAATGTGTAGCCGAATGTGTGGAGGCCATCCATGGCGACCAATCTCGCGCTGGATCCTGCCCTGATCGATCGCGCCGTGGCGGTCAGCGGGGAAGCGTCAAAAAAAGCGGCTGTCACCCTGGCACTGAAGGAATTCATTGCGCGCCGCGAGCAGGCGCGGATTGCCGAACTTCTGGGCAAACTCGAATGGGATGACAGCTTCGATCCGAAGGCTGAACGCAGCCGCCGGTGAGTCTGTTCGTCGATACCAGCGTGTGGTCATTGGCGCTGCGGCGCGACAGTCGCCCGGATCATGCGGCGGTCACCGTTCTTGAGCGCGCATTGTTGGATGGCGATGGTGTCATCATTACCGGCATCGTGTTGCAGGAACTCTTGCAAGGTTTCCACGGCCCCAAGGATCAGGCCCGCCTCCTCCAACACCTTCAGGCACTGCCCTTGATTGAGCCCACGCGCGACACTCATGTGCGGGCGGCAAAGCTGCGCAATACGTGCCGACGTCGCGGTGTGCAGCTTGGTACCGTGGATGCACTCATCGCACAACTTTGCATCGAGAATGACCTTGCCCTGCTGACCACCGACAAGGATTTCACGCATGCAGCGCGCTGGATCCCCTTGCGACTGGCAATTTGATTCGTCACCCGAGCGCTCCATGCAGCCAGGCAATTTATTGGCAAACTGAAGGCCATCGAGGGCGGAGGTGGGCATTGATCCTGTCGGATTGGCTACCGACTGGGGGCGGCATCACCCAGGGGCTTCTCGTTTGCCGCGCATCACCAGCCACGCGGATAGCAGAACCGCCACGACCATCATTCCCACATGGAACTGGCTGAGATTGGCCCAGGCAACGGACTTGGCCATGTCGAAGCCGATTTTCATCAGCGTCGAGCGCATCGACTCGCCGAGAAAGGCGGCAACCGTGGCCGCAGCCAGCAGCAGTTGCGCATAAG
>JADZBW010000198.1 GCA_020851885.1 Fimbriimonadaceae bacterium
AGGGATGAACTCATTTTCCAAAGTTGCCCGGTCGCACTGACGAAGCAATTCGGCAATCTTGTCGGGATCGGCAAGGGGGCCCTGGATCGAATCGGCAATCTGGGATGCGGGCGTCACCGATCCCGGATCCAGCGACAGACAGGTCAACCCCAACCTTTGAGCCGCCTGGATTGACATGCGTGCCAATTGCCCGCCCCCCAAAAATCCGATATCGTAAGTTGCCATGCTCGCGGCAACGTTTTACCGCTTCTCGCGAGTGTAGTAATCGACCAAACCGGCAACGACCTCCGGGGAAAGGGTCTTTTGCGCCTGAGAAAGAGAAACCTCGGATTGCTCGGCCCAATAGCCAGGGTCCCGCAAGGCGAGGATCTTCTCGTACGCGTCCGACTCCGTTTCAAATGCCTGGGCCGACGTCAGATACTCCCGGTATCCGTGCCTCCTTTCAGCCACAATCGGCACGCCGCAAGCCATCGCCTCCAAAACGACGCGACCCCATGTCTCATACCAATCTGGATGCGTTCGGTAGTAGAAGCAATCGATTTCGCCCAGGTATTGCTCAACCGGCATCGAATTTTCGGGAAGCAGGGTTACGTTGGCCAGTCCGTCCAGTTCCTGTTCAAAAAGTCTCCCACCGAGAATCTTGACCTCGACCCCACTTTCCGCCAAACGACGATAAAGCGCCGCATCGTCCGGGTGATGTTTGAGCATGACGTCGCGACTGACCCGCCCGACGGTGAAAGTGCGGTCGCCTCTTGGCACAGGTTTGAACCGGTCGAAGTCGATGGGAGAAGGGTGGACCTCGCCATAGGGACCCTTCGACCTCTCTCGCAGATCGACCGACGCGTAGGCCACCTCGGGAATCACCCCCGCGGAATGAGCGCTCTCGAGCGCCACCTTGAGCGAATAGTCGCTGTCGATGTTGTGGATGAACATGACGCGGTTGGGTCTTGAAAGAGCAATCCAAGGATCGACTTTGAAATAGGTCCCGATGAAGACGATGTTTCCGCCCTTGGGGAATGCCCCTGACCTGGCATCGATCCTTCGGATGGGTACCCGCCCCAAAAGCGCAGGATCGGCCGGCTCCGGGGTCCAGACCGTGACTTCGGTCACTTCGGCGAGCAGTTCGAAAATCTGGATCGTGCGCCACTCGCTTCCACCGGCCGCATTCCGCATTGGGTTAATCAGGTGGACAGGTTGAATACTCATCGCATATAGAATTCGATCTGTTCGCGCAGTTTGTCGGTCGAGAAGATTTCTTGCGCGACACGAGCGGCGATACCGCTTTGCCGATCGTACTCCGCAGAGTCATCCCGAAGCACCCTTAGCATTGGAAGGACCTCCGCTCGATCCTTGAACAGGAACCCTCCTTTGCCATGCTCCAGCACATCCGTATAACCGTGCCGATCTTCCGCAACGACGGGCAAGCCGCACGCCATCGCCTCCACCACCACTCTCCCAAAAGCCTCCACGTAATCGGGATGCGTACGGTAGAAGAATACGTCCAAGGAGTTCAGGAACTTCTCAGCCGGCTCCGCGCCGACTTCCAAAATCTCCAAGTTCGGATGCCTCGGCAGATCTGGCTCCAGCGACTTGGCGCTCATCAAGCGCAGTCGAAAACCCTCATCGAGCAAGGCGCGGTAAAGGGCAACGTCGTCAGGATGATGCTTTGTTTCGTAGTCGCGACACAATTTCCCAACCGTGAACGATTCGTTCTGCCGCAGAACCGGTCGAAAACGTCCAAGGTCGATCGGTGAATGGTGAATTGGGCCTTCGATCTCGGGCGCCATCGTGCGCAGTAACTTCGAAGAGAAGACAACCTCAGGCTTCAATCCCATGTTCTTCCGAATGCCCTCGGAAAGCAGGCGCAAGTCCGTCGGATTGTCGGTGTTGAAGATGATGATGACCCGTCTGGCCGCCGCTTGCTTGACCCACAGCCCAACTGTGAAGTATGGGCCCACGAAGACGATGTTGCCTCCTTTGGGAAACTGCCCAACTTCGGGACGAATCGCCCTGATCGGATAACGGCCATGGAACCCGGGATGGATCGTGTACTCGCTCCACAGTTGAACTTCCGTATGCTCACCCAGGAGTTCGAACAGCAGCAACGCCCTCTGTTGGGAACCGCCTTCGACGCTCCAAAAGGGGTTGATAAGGTGGACCGTCGCCATTGGCTTCCTATTATCCGCGTAAAATCATTTCCATGACCCAAGCGGAGTTGTTGCGCACACTGGCCGCTTCCCCGCTGGTGGCCTCCGTCCAGGCCAGTGAAGGCTCCCCCGTCGATTCGCCTGAGATCCTCCTGGCCCTCGCCAAGGCTTCCATGAACCAAGGCGTCCGCCTTTTGCGGCTGCAAGGGCTCCCGAATATTTCCACGATCAAGAATGCGACCGGTCTTCCAACCATCGGGCTGATCAAACAGCCCTACACCGATAGTCCCGTTTACATCACTCCGACCAAAGGCGAAGTCAAAACCCTTCTCGACTTGGGCTGTGAGGTGATCGCTCTGGATGGGACGGATCGCGACCGGCCCAATGGCGAGACATTGTCTGCGTTGATCGCTGAAATCCATGACAGAGGGGCGCTCGCGATGGCCGATTGCGACTGCATGGGCTCCGCGCGGTACTCGATCGCCTGTGGCGCTGACGTTGTGGGCACGACTCTAGCTGGTTACACCGACGCTCGTTCGCGCTCGGATGGTCCCGATCTGGACCTGCTGCGGGAGGTCGTTCGGCTGGGCGTTCCCGTGATTGCGGAGGGGCGCTACAGCGCTAGATGGCATGTCGATGCCGCACTGCGCATTGGGGCGATAGCCGTGGTGGTCGGTGGCGCTCTCAACGATCCGGTCAAACAAACCCGAGCGCTGATGCCTCTCGTGTCATCCGCCCGGGCAAACATCGGAGCCATCGACATTGGAGGGACATGGCTTAGGTTCGGTAATTTCGATTCAGAGTGGCACATGATCGATTCGGAACGAACGCTAAATCCTCCTCAACGGGAGGCTCGTTTGGCCTGGATTCGAGAGATGGCGGCCAAGTACGCGGTTGGCGCCCTTGGGATCGGCACGGGCGGGATCGTGGACCCTAAGACCGGGATATGCGGGGCGGCCAAGGAATACCTCATGCCCGACCACATCGGCATTGAGTTTTCGGAACGGACCCTCGGCCTCCCCACCAAAGCCCATGGAGATGGCCACGCCACCGCTTGGGGACATGCCTGCCACCCAAGATTTGCGGGGCGCCGCGTGGCATCCATCGCGCTGGGCACCGGTGTCGGGTGTGGGTTTGTCGAGAATGGGCGCATTTGGGCGGGCCGCCACGGCGAATATCCCCGTCTCAACGACTTGCCAACGTCGACCGGAAAGACCTTTGAAGATGTGCTAGGTGGGCTCAATCTCAGTTCAAGTCCATCGCAAGAACAGCGAACAGCCGCTCTGGAAGCCTTTGAAGAAGCCGTGTTTGCGATCAGGAACCTCTACTTCCCCGACGTGATCGTCGTCGCCGGGTCGGTTGGTCTCAGCGACTGGATGAAGCCGGAATTGGCGCGAATGGAAGTCGAGGCAAGCCCATTCGGTACCGATGCGGGGTTATTTGGCGCGGCTGCCCTGGCACTCTATCCTCCTTGTGGCGAGTAAACTCCAAGGTCTATGCCGGAGCTCTTGCTCGAATTGGGTTGCGAGGAACTGCCCGCAACATTTGTCGAAAAGGCCTATGGCGATTTGCGCGACCGACTCGTGGAGTTGCTGACCGCCGCCAATGTTATGAACGCCGAGTGTCGAGTGAGCGCCATGGGGACGCCCCGGCGCCTCATCGTCTCAATATCGGGATTGATCGACCGGCAGCCCGACGAGCAGAAGGAGATGCGTGGGCCCGCGCTGCAAGCCGCTTTCGACAAGGACGGCAACCCGACCAAAGCCCTTGAAGGATTCTGCCGAAGCAGCGGCGTCGAAGTCACGGCCGTTCGCAAGGACGACAAATACGTTTGGATCGACAAGAAGGTGATCGGCAAGGAGACCGGCGAACTGCTCCAGGAAGTCATTCCCCAGGCGATCAAGAGCCTGACATTCGACAAGACGATGCGCTGGGGATCGAGTCGGATGCGCTTTGCAAGACCGATCCGATGGATGCTGGCCGCCTTCGATGCCAAGCTCGTCCCATTCGTGATCGAGAACGTCCAAAGCACGCTAACTTCCTGCGGCCACCGATTCTACAGTCCAGAACTGTTCGAAGCCCGTAGTCTTGAAGAATTGGTCACGGGCCTGCGAAGTCGATCAGTAGAGCCCGATCCAGAAATTCGTCGCGAGAAGATCCGCAAGGAATCCCGACAAGTGGCAGCCGGCGAACCTCTTTTGACGGAGGCCCTTGTCGATGAGAATGCCTTTTTGACCGAGTGGCCCACCCCGATCGAGGGCGAATTCAAGGCTGAGTTCTTGGAACTCCCCCGTCCGGTACTCATCACGGCGATGGCAAAGCACGAGAAGATGTTCCCCGTTCAGACTCCGGACGGCAAGCTAACCAATCGCTTTGTCTTTGTGAGGAATTCCGGACAGGAGGAGACCGTTCGCATCGGCAATCAATGGGTTCTCAACGCCCGCTTCAACGATGCCCGCTTCTTCTATACCGAAGACCGAAAACACACCCTCGACGAGTTCCTTGAGAAGACTTCGACGATCGTCTTCCAGGAGAAACTCGGCACCGTCCGCCAGCGTGCCGAACGACTATCCAAACTTGCCGAGAAGATTTGCGATCTGACCGGTGGGGACAAGGACGAGCAGGTTCTGGCGAGGACGGCCGGTTTGTACTGTAAAGCGGACCTGGCAACCGGACTGGTAAGCGAACTGCCCTCGCTCCAGGGCGTCGTTGGCAGCGAATATGCCAAGCGCGAGGGGATGCTCGATGATGTCGCCTGGGCGATTGCCACCCATTACGACCTCGGCAAGAACCCAAACATCAATACGGGCGGAGCCAAGACCGCGGTCCGTGTAACGATGGCCGATCAGCTCGACAAACTTGCCGGGTATCTGGGCCTTGGATTGGAGCCATCCGGATCGAGCGATCCATTCGGGCTGCGGCGAGCGGTAACGATGCTGATTGAAGCGGCCACGATGTGGTCCAAACCAGTCCCTGCCTATAGCGAACTGATCGCCTATTCAATAGAACTCTACAAGATGCAGAAGGTGGATCTGGATGAGGCCGCCGCCCAACCTGCGCTTGCCCGCATGTTTGCCGCTCGGTACGAAGCCCTGATCGCAAACGTCAGGCATGACATCCTCGCCGCGTCGATGCTCGAGGAAGATTCCAGGGCCACGACGATGCCCCGCCGAGTCCGCATGAGGATCAAGTGCATCGAGCACTTTGCCAAGGACCCATTGTTCGTTCAGACCGCGACTCGCCCCATCAATATCATCGCCGCCGCTCGAAGGAAGGGAGTCGAGTTTGCGGAATCGGACATTCTGGAATCCATCGACGCCGACGCGCTTCAATCCGAATCTGGATTCCAGCTCATGCAGGCGATGAAATTGCGCGAAGAAGAGCTGGGGAAAGCGGTTGAAGAGGAGCGGCCCGAAGACATCATGTCCCTGCTCAGAGCGTTGGAGAAGCCGATCAACGACTTTTTCGAAGCCACCATGGTGATGGCCGAGGAAGAAGACGTTCGCTTTGCCCGCTTGAGTCTGATGAACGCCTGTTGCTCCCAACTCAATGCGGCGGGAGATTTTGCGAAATTGGTCATTGCCGGGGTCGAACCGATCCTTCAAGAGTAGAGCGCTATGGAGCCCACGCTGCAAAAAGCTATCCGATTTCTCCATGAAGAAGTGCTTCCTCGAGCGCAGGAGATGGATCGCGATCCCGAAGCGTTGCGAAAAGCTCTCGACGGCATGTGTCGAAACCATCTGATGGCTTTCAAGAGACCCATGGAATACGGCGGTCCGGAGATCGGCGAGGCAAGTTTCCGGACCTTTCAAGAGGAAGTCGCCCGCACCAGCGGCTCACTGGCTTTTCTTCAAACCCAGCACCAAAGCGCGGTTGGCATGATTGGGAAATCCGACAATCGCACCTTGAAAACGGAATACCTCCCAAAGATGGCGGATGGAAAGCGTTTGGTTGGAATCGGATTCAGCCAATTGAGGCGGCCCGGACCACCAATCATGCGAGCCACCAGAGTCACCGGTGGCTATGTCTTGGCGGGGCACGTTCCTTGGGTCACCGGTTGGTCCTTTTTCCCAGAGTTCCTGGTAGGCGCCGGATTGCCAGATGGGCAAGCGGTCTTTGGCATCGTTCCGCTGACCGCACAGGTTGGAGTATCGATTTCCGAACCAATGGCTCTCGCCGCCATGGAATCGGCAATGACGGTGACCTGCGATTTCACAAACTTCTTCGTCCCCGAAGAGAAAGTCGTCTTCATAAAACCGGCCGGTTGGGTTCAAAACAACGACATGATCAATATCGCGCTCCAAGGCCATTTTGCCCTTGGATGTGCGATGGGCGCCCTCGATGTGGGGAAGGCCGCGGCCGATAAACGTGGTTTCAGCTTTCTCCGGGAGGCTCATGAGAGGCTCGAAGCCGAGTTGAATGAGTGCAAGACGGCCACGACGAATGCGCAAAAGGGACTGAACGATGAGGCGACGGCCGCCCCTATCACCGAGCAACGGCTAGCCGTACGCGCTTGGGCTATCGAACTCGCGGTGCGGTGCGCCCATGCCGCCATCACCGCATCCAGCGGGGCCGCCAACTCTCTTGCCCATCCCGCGCAAAGGATCTACCGCGAGGCTCTGGTGTATACCGTCAGCGCCCAGACCACGCCGATCATGGAAGCGACGTTGGAAAGACTGGTTCGCTAGATCCAAACGCGCAAGAGCTACGGAGAGTCGGTAAAACCTACCAACATGTGGGAACCGTCGCAATAGGGCTTGCTCCTGGAATGTCCACAACGACAGAAGGCGGTCATTCCTTCTACAACCGACTCTGTTCCATCGGCCATCCGAATCCGACAATTCCCCGTCAGAATGAGCGGACCATTTGGCAAGACCTCGACACTCACATCGCTCGATTCATCGAATCTTGGTTCTCCACCCATCTCCTCATAGCTCAGCGCTCCCGAAGGACAGTTCTCAACCGTCGCCCTGATCGATTCCGAGGGAGCGCCCGCCATGTTGATCCAGGGCCTCTTGCGCGGATCGAAGACTCGAAGCAGGCTTCGCCAGCAATTGGTCGAGTGGATGCATTTCTCAGGTTGCCAAATAACCGTCAACTCTTCGTTGGAATAGCGCTTTTCAGACATCTCCTACTTAGTTTAGCCCTGGATGTCTGCGGGTCGAGTTACGGTAACCTCCCATCTCGGAAATGCCCACTTCGCCCCGAATCACCGGTACCTTCCTCGACGAGATCACCCACGACATCCCATCGCAAAACTGGGCGAGAGAGGAATGGCGAAAGGAGTTCGAGCTTTACACGCAGATTGGGATCGATACGGTCATCATCATTCGGGCGGGTTACCAAAACAAGTGCATCTTCCAAGCAAAGAGCTTGCCCGACCTTCTCCCAATCTATGAAGACGTTGGCGAGATCTTCTACTCGATGGCCGATGAGTACGACTTGAAGGTCTACTTCGGCACCTACGACTCGGGATTCCATTGGTGGCGCCGAAGCTGGTGGAAAGAAGTCGAGATCAACCACGCTTTCTTACAGGAGGCGGTCGAACGATACGGACACCACAAGAGCTTCGCCGGCTGGTACCTCAGCCACGAGACAGGGAAGAACGACGCTCATATCATCGAACTGTTCAACCACATCGGTGGGCGATGCAAGGAACTGAAGGACGTTCCCGTGTTGATCTCTCCCTATCCTCAAGGAGCCAAACAATCGGGCGAGAACGCCCTCACCCTCGATGAGAGTTTCGAGCATTGGGACAGAATCTTCGAACAAACCAAGCAATCGTTCGATTACTGCGCGTTTCAGGACGGCCAGATCCACTATCAGGAACTTCCCAAGTTCATACGGGGAATCGGCGATCTTGGTCAGAAGCATGGCGTGACCATCTGGTCGAACTTGGAGACCTTCGACCGAGATATGCCAATCAAGTTTCCTCCTGCCGATTGGCGGTACTTGCGGTTCAAACTAGAGACCGCCGCCCAAGTGGCGGAAAAGATCATCACCTTTGAGTTTCCCCACTTCATGTCGCCACACTCCTGCTACCCGTCCGCGCACAACCTGTATAAGCGTTACCGCGACTATCTGGGAAGTCGGCCAACTCTCTAAACGCCGAACCCAGCATCTCCGACTGAACCCCTATCCCCCTTTCACGTCCCTTCAAACATGATCCCTTGAAGGGGTCGGGAGGATTTCGATGAAAGAAAGACTAGCCAAATTGGGCCTTGCCGCCCTCGCCTTCGTCGCCCTTGCGATTCCCATCACCTTTGTTGCCTCCTCGAACGCGCAAGAGTCTCCTGCCGGGCCTCAGGGTGGGGTTGGTGGCCAAGGTGGTCAAGGGGGCCAGGGCGGACGCTTCGGTGGCGGCCAGGGCGGCGGCGGTTTCGGTGGACAGGGTGGCCAGGGCGGTGGCTTTGGCGGCGGACAGGGGGGCCGCGGTGGCCCGGGTGGCGGCGGATTTATGATGGGCGGAGGCGGCGCCATTGCCGCCGATGGATCGGCCGTTTACGTGCTTCAGGGTAATCGCGTTTACAAATTGGACAGGAATTCCATGAAGGTCGTCGGCGTAGGAGAGATCCCCATGCCCGGTCCGGGTGGGCCGGGCGGCCCTGGCGGCGGATTCGGCGGTGGCCCGGGTGGACAAGGTGGAGGAGGAGCTACCAAGTAAACGCTCCCAGGTCCTTGCTTGGATTCCTTCTTGGCGGTAGTCTAGGGAAGTCAGGAGGAATCCAAGCAGATGAGCACATTCACCGCTCAAAGGCGTTCCGAGAACGCCCTAAAGCCGCATCAAATGCGCAATCAGGGAATGATTCCCATGTCCCTTATTTCGCACACCCAGGGAGTCCTGCTTTTGCAGGCGACCCGGCAAGACGTCCAACATGCCCTTAGGCACCTCGATGGCCATGGTCGAATCGACCTTGAGATTGCCGAAGAAAAGGGCAAGAAGAAGGTCATCGTCAAGCATGTGGACAACAATCCGCTTCGTGGAGGCATTCTCAATGTGACCCTACAAGAGGTTAGCGACAAGGACGTTGTCAAGCTGGACGTTCCGGTCGTCGCCGCCAATCATGGCGCGGACAGCGAGGGCACCGTTCTCACCCAGCCCACAAGTCACGTCAAGCTTCAAGGCGCGATGGGCGCGTTGCCGGCCCACCTCGATGTGGACGTTTCCCATTTGGAAGTTGGACACCACATCAACGCGGGCGACGTCTCACTGCCCGATGGCGTCAAATTGATCAGTTCGCCAGATGCGACCCTGTTTAGCCTACAGGTCCTGAGAGCCGTCTCGCTGGAACCAGAGATTCCGGTCGAGCCAGTGGATGCCGAAACCTCCACCACCTCGGAGGAATCAGCTTCCACCGAAGAATAGGTTCACTGCGGCTTCGCGTACTTCGCGCGGAGCCGCTCCTCCCTTTCCGCGCGCTTTGCCTTCAAGAGCCGCTGGTAGGACTCTAGGTTCTGGACCCACGTAAAAACGCCGAGACCAAAGACGATCGTTCCGATCGCAAACCACATCCAAGCCGGCTTCTTTTCCATACGAAGGGTCATCGCATACCAAAAAACGCCCAAACCGGCGGTCGCCGCCACAAAGGCCACCACCTTCGGCCAAAGCAAACCGAATTCGTTGCTGAGATAAGCGGGAACGTAGGCAGCGTGCTCTTCGCAATAGGCCTCGACCAGCAGCTTTGCCTCGTCGAGAGGCATTCCCGTGCGGTCTGAGACGATCTCGGCAAGGCCATATCTTGATATCGGAGTCCTTGCATCATCGGCAAGCTTGATCTGTTGCTTGACGCAATCCACGGGGTCGGTGTCGAGGTGTTCGCGTTGAATGAGATCGGGCATCGGAGCCTCCGAGGTGATCCTATCAGAAAGGTCGCTGAATCGCAAACGATCCCCCTAATCGACTAAGGCGAACGGACTATCGGGATCGGGTTGGATTCGCAAATGCCGCCAACCAAAACTCGGATCATGCGGATGTTAGCGCAACAAACGCGAAGCATGAAATATTACGGCATTACTGCAGCAAATACTAGGAGGGTGAATTCATTCACGATCGATTTGCATGGGCTTACCCCTGAGGACAAAGAGTACGTAAGACTGTCAGATCTCGATGCCTATCAGATTTTCGGCACCGACCCTGAGCCTCTTTTTGACGATCTTGCTGAAATCGTTAGGATTCGATTCGACACCCCGATGGCCTTTATTTCCTTCGTGGGACGAGACACCGTCCATTTCAAGTCGAAACTGGGATTCGATTTCTCAGAA